>NZ_CP046185.1 GCF_012567685.1 Enterobacteriaceae endosymbiont of Donacia marginata | reverse complement strand
TCTATTTCAATTTATCTTTTTATTAAAAGTAATGTTTGTGTTTTTTAAATTATATCTCTTTTTTTTTTTTTTTAAATATATAAATAAAATTATGTTTTTTGGTAATATACAAAAGATTAAAAAAGATTATATTTTTTTTTTGTAAGTGTCTAATATATAAATAAAATTATGTTTTTTGGTAATATACAAAAGATTAAAAAAGATTATATTTTTTTTTTGTAAGTGTCTTTTTTACATATCAAAACTACTTGCTATCCCGAGTTTTACTACCTGTTATCCCGAGTTTTACTACCTGTTATCCCGAGTTTTACTACCTGCTATCCCGAGTTTACTACCTGCTATCCCGAGTTTTACTACCTGTTATCCCGAGTTACTACCTGCTATCCCGAGTTGCTACCTGCTTTTCTTAAAACTATTTTTATTATTCTCTTTACCTATTTTTATTCTAATATTTTTTTTAAAAAAAATATTTGACATTTTTAAATAAAATATTATTATAGAATTAATTTATTGTAGTTTAAAAATAAATTTTTTTTTATATATTCACAAATATGAAATATTTTTATATTTTCATTTATACATTATTATAATATTATTAAATAATATGTTCTAATAAAAAAAGAAACATAATTAGTTATTTGTATACTCAGTATAAATATATAGTATTATATAAATAAAAACTAAAATTAAGTAATTTAAAATTTTTATTTTATAAATAAATTAATTTACTTTATTTTATCTCTATTCTTTTTTAGATATAGATATATAAACCTTATTATAATTTAAATGCGTAAAAAATTGCTTTATGATAGAATTAATTTATTAATTAAAAAAAGTAATATTTTAGAAAAAGAAAAAAAAAAATCAGAAATGTTTTTTTATAATTCTATTAAATATATAAAAAACAAAAATATTAATATAAAAAAATATTTTCCTAATATTTCAAAAAATAAAAGAGCTATCCCTAATATTATATTACGTAGCTCTCTTTTTGGAATAGTAAGGAAGGGGCAGAGAGCGTATGAAAAAAATATTTTAAAAACATCATTAAATGGTTTCTTTATACGTTTTACAGGAGAAAATTTAGATCAATCTGATTTAGATGTTTGGTTAGAATGTCTATATTTATTTACACAAGTCCCCTTAGGGGAAAAAGTAGTTTTTTCTACTTATTCTTTTCTAAAATCAATAGATAGAAAAACAGGTAAAAAAGATTATGAATGGTTAAAATCATCTTTAATAAGATTATCTATCTGTACTATAGAAATAAATTATAAAGACTGTTTTTATATAGGTCATTTATTACATGAATGGTATAGGAATGATAAGACAAAAAAAAATATTATTTTTTTAAATAAAAATATAGTATCTTTTTTTATAGATTCTATGTGGACTTTAATTTCTTTAAAGGAACGGAAAAAATTAAAAGGTAAACAATTATCTCAATGGATTCATTGTTTTTATTGCTCACATCATTCTCCTTTATTTTATAAAGTTATTACTTTAAAAAAATTATGTGGAAGTAATACTATTATATTATGGAAATTTAGGCAAATTTTAAAAAAATCCTTATATGAAGTTTCTTTAGCAACTGGCTGGGAATGTTGGATTGATAATAAAGATATTGTTCATATTATTAAATAATAATACATATTTTTAAAAGTGTTATACTAAATTAAATCTATTAATTAATTTATTTATAAAAAATGTTAAAAATAATTAAAAAAAATATTTATAATTATAAACAAAATATCATTGTAAATGATAAAATAAATAATTTTATAAAAAAAAAAAAAAAAATTCAAAATAATTTTTTAGAAAAAAAATATTATAAAAGTATTGCTTTTTTAGGACCTATTGGAAGCTATTCACATTTAGCTACATTATTTTATATAAAAAAAAATTTTTCTAAAAAAACTTTTATTAATATAAGTTGTCATAATTTTACAGAAATTTTTTTTTATATCAAAAATGAATTAATTAATTTAGCTATAGTACCAATATATAATAATTATACTGGATTAATTAAAGAAGTATCTTTTTTATTAAAAAAAAATTCTTTTTTATTAATAAAAAAAAATTTTGTATTGCCAATCCATCATTGTTTAGTTTCTTCTAAAAAAAATATAGTTTTAAATAAAATAGAGAAAATTTTTAGTCATGAAGAACCATTAAAACAATGTAGTATTTTTATTAAAAAATATCCATGGAAATTAAAATATTGTTCAAGTTCTTCATTAGCAATGAAATTAATTAAACTTAAGCAATCTAAAAAATTAGCAGCCATAGGTAATAAAATAGCTGCAAAAATACATCATTTATATATATTAAAAAATAAAATATCTAATATTGTAAATAATGAAACTAATTTTCTAGTTTTAGAAAAATTTTAATATAAAGCATCTTTAAAATAAATTAAGCTATTTATCTTGGACGCAAAAAAAAGAAAAGATATTACCAGTAATTCCCTGATCTATATCCCCATTTAAAAAATTAATATGAAAATGTAATGGATCTCTAAAATACATATTAATAATAGGTGTTGATGTCCACATTAAATTAAATCTATCAACTATAGGCCATCCATAATTACTAAGTAAATCATTACCTGAATGAATATTATAAAATTCTAATAATTCAGATTTTGTTGGTAATCGAGCATTTTGTGATTTACAATATGATTCTGCATTATACCAATTAAATTTTGACCAATCTTCATTTAAATAATTATTTACTTGATCTCCTAATCGTTCTGAACTTAAAATAGGTCTTTTAAACCTGATACCATTAACAAATAAAAATTCAGTCATATGTCCATACATTCTAGCACGAGAAGTATTTGGGCTTGTAGATACTGTAAAAATTAAATCAACTTTCTTCGTAATATAATTATTTGCACTAATTGCAAGAGTCGTACGGACCCCAATACCATGGGGGTCAGATATTTCAAGTTTTAATTCTCCATTTATATCTGTTGTAAATAAAAAATTATCATTATCATAGGTTTTTTGATTTGTAAGATCTTCAATATGTATTTTACCACTATCTCTTCTAATATCTCCTTGCCTATCTCTAGCAATAACATTTCTTATTTTAATATTAGAAAATTTAAATCTTTTACCATGTTTGTCATAAACTGTTATTAAAAATTTAATTGGTTTACTAACTTTTGTAATAAGAATTTGAGGGGTAGTTTTTAATACCATATTATCTACTGAAGGCTGAATAAAATTAATTGTAGCTCCTAAATTTGGATTAATTACATTATCAATTTTCACTCTTAATAAAACTTCCCCAGCAGATGAGCTAGTTATTAATGCAGAATATGTCCCTTTAGGAGATTCAATTATAGGACCAAAATGTATATTATGTTTATCTGCTAAATTAGCCTGTTCTACTATAAAATGTATATTTTTTATATCTGTTAATAATTCATTATTGTTATCTCGAGCTTCAAAAACTATTTTTGCTTTTTCAGAATTAACTAATATTTTTTGGGGGAAAACATTTAGAGTAGAAAAATTTTTATTTACTAAAGGATATAAAGTTTTTATTTTAACAGATGATACATCTTTATTACCTAACATATCATAAGCAATAACTTTTAATATTAAAGTATTATTTTTAATATTTTCAAAATCATAACTAGGCATATTTATAATATAATCATGATTATATAATTTAATTGAACCTCCTTGTTTTAAAAAAATATTTTTAATTCTAAAAAATATATTTTTAATCTTATGAACAGAATCAACCTTTAATCCTAGAAAATGTTCACTTTTAGGAAAACCAACAATTTTTTTTTTTGTAAATAATTTAATTAAATATTTTTTTCTATATTTTAAATATATATTATTATTTCTATTCACAAAATCATATTTATGATCATAAGATGATGAAAAAATATCATTAATTTTTGTATTAAAATGATTATATAACGAAGAATTTAAATTAAAATTAATATTTATTCCAAATTGGAAATTACTCTCTCCTAGAGAAGTTTGAAATCTTTGTATAATAAAATTTAGAAAAGGTATAGGATTATAATTAATTGCAAAGGAAAAAATAGATGGTGAAGATAATTTTTTATAATTATTATCATTATTTTCTTTTTTAAATCCTATGTTTCCAAAATATTTTGAATAATTAAAATTAAATATTAGTTCTGGTATTTTAGGTAAATATCCTTCTATTCTAAAATCCCATCCAGTAGCTGGTCTTGAAAAAAATTCATCATCGTTTAAATAATTTAAATTATTTTTTTCCTGATTTAAAATTTTTGAATGCCACCATCTACTTAACCCATAATATATATTAAAATTAAATTTTACAAACTCTTTCCAAAATTCCCCACCTAACCCTATTCTTGTATTTTCTAATGAAATATCATAATCTAAAAAACTATTTAGTCCTAATAAATAATTATTATCAATAGATATTTTTCTTACTCCTAACCCTAGGTTATTTTGTATTCTATCATCAGTTTTATGTATATTATTTTGTATAAATACAATATAATTTTCATTTTCTATAATAGGTAATAATAAATCAGCTTCAGAATTATTTAAATTTAAATTTTCATCTAAGTTAATTTTTATTGAGGTTTTTCCATTAATTTCAAATTTATTAAGTATTTTATAAATACCTAGTTGTATTTTATTATTTATTTCACTATTAAATATATTTAGTAAATTTGATTTAATATTTTCTATAAAAATTTCTTTATTAGAATAATTATTAGAAATATTTTTTTTAATTAATAAATAATAATAAAAAAGATTATTCTTATAATTTATATTAGATTCCTCTTCTGAGGGAGAGGATTTATTTAAATTATAATTATTTAAATAATTATTTTTATTAGAATTTTTTTTTATATTATTCCAAAAAATTTCGTATTTTTCTAAAGGTTTATTAAAAATAATATTATTTTTAATAAAAAGAAATTTTTTTAATAATTTTTTTATATTTTTTTTATTAAAAATATTAACATATGTATTTTTTTTTTTTAAAAGAAAAAGAAAATATTGTTTTTTTATTTTTTCTAAAATATTTATTTTTATTTTTAGTTCATTAATATTTTTATTATTTTTTGCTAATAAAAAATTACTATAAAATGAATAATATATTATGGAAAAGATTATTAATATTGTTTTTAATTTATTTATAATTTTCAAAAAAAAAAATTTTTTCAT
>NZ_CP046184.1:354421-462406 GCF_012567685.1 Enterobacteriaceae endosymbiont of Donacia marginata | reverse complement strand
TTTAAAATCCAAATTAAATAAAATTTAATTTAATATAATTTTGGAATAAAACAATATAATTTTTTTATTAAAATAATTTTATATTATAATTTTTTTATTTATTTAAATATTTTAAAAGATCTAAAGATAATTTTTTTATCCCAATATTTTTTTTAGACGAAATAAAATAAAATTTACTTATAAATTTATATTCTTTTAAAATTTTTTTACTGTAATAAATTAAATCATCTTTATTATATAATAAATCAATTTTGTTTAAAATAAGCCATTGTTCTTTTAAAAGAATTTTTTTATCATATTTTTTAATTTCATAATTAATAATATTTATAATATTAGATAGAGACAAATTATTTTTAATGTTAATTAAAGATACATCTATAAAATGTAATAATAAATTACAATATTTAAAATGCTTAATAAAACTTAATCCTAAACCTTTCCCAAGAGAAGATTTATTAATAATACTAGGAACATCTAATATAGAAATAAAAGAATTATTTAATTTATTTTTAATAATTCCTAAAATAGGTTTTGTAGTTGTAAAAAAATAATCCCCAGTTTTAGTTTTAGCCGAAGATATTTTTTCTATAAATGTTGATTTCCCTGAATTAGGTAAACCTAATACACTTACATCAGCTTTTATAATAAATTCTAATTTTATTTTTTTTTTTTCTCCTAAGACACCTTCAGTTCTTTTATATGGAGTTCTATTTATAGAAGATTTAAAATTAATATTCCCTAATCCTCCATTACCTCCTTTTGCTGCTAAAAAAACTTGTTTATTTTTTTTTAATGAAATAATAATTATATTTTTTTTTATATCAATAATATTTGTGCCTATCGGCACACGAATAAATAAATTTTTACCATTTTTCCCTGTACATTGATAATTTTGGCCTTTAAATCCATCTTGGGATATATAATTATTTTTACGATGAAAATTATTTAAGTTATTAATATTATTGTCAGATATAAAATATATATCTCCCCCTTTTCCTCCATTACCGCCATCAGGCCCCCCCTTAGGGATAAATTTTGCATGATGGAAACTAATACATCCATTACCTCCTTTACCTGCCTTAATATATATAATAGCTTCATCAAAAAATTTCATTATAACTCCATTTTATAAAAAAAAATATTTTATTAATTAAAAATTAGTTATTTTTTATTAATTAGAATTTGAAATTAAATAATCATAATATTAATATATTTTTTTTTTTTTATCCCTTTATTAGTAAATTTAACAGTTCCATGTATTTTAGAAAATAAAGTATGATCTTTACCACATCCTACATTATCTCCAGCATGAAATTTAGTCCCTCTTTGTCTTATTAAAATATATCCTGGTTTTACTTTTTCACCTCCAAAACATTTAATTCCTAATCTTTTAGAATGGGAATCTCTACCATTTCTAGAAGAACCTCCAGCTTTTTTATGTGCCATAAATATTTTCCTATATTAAATATTGAATTTTAAGAATTTTTATATCAGTAAATAATTGACGATGTCCTTGTGTTTTTCGATAATGTTTTCTTCGACGAAATTTAATTATTTTAATTTTTTTATTTTTACCATGTAAAATTAATTGCGCTATTATTTTAGCTCCAGGAATAATAGGATTACCTATATTAATTTGATTTTTATCATATATTATTAAAACATTTTTAAATTCAATTTTATCTCCAATATTACCTATCATTTTTTCTACTTTAATAGTTTGACCCTGAACAACTTTATATTGTTTCCCACAACTATCAAAAACAGCATACATTTATTATTATCCTCATAAAATATTTTAAAAATAATTAATTATATAAAAAATATAATTTAATTTTAATTATTTAATAATTTTTATGTAATTAATCTTTTTATTTTATTCTTTTAATTTTTGCACCTAAAGAAATTAATTTTTTTTCTATATTTTCATATCCTCTATCAATATAATCAATATTATCAATAGTAGTGATCCCAGTTGCAATACATGCAGCTAAAACTAAACTAATTGATGCTCTTAAATCTGTAGCTTTCATAGTTGAACTATAAAGTGATGTAACTCCTTGACAAAATACTTTATTATTATCTATAAGAATTTTTGCCCCCATTTTATTCAATTGATGTATATATAAAAAACGGTTTTCAAAAATAGTTTCTTGTACTATACTATATCCTGAGGATATACAATTTAATAAAGTAAATTGGGGTTGCATATCTGTAGGAAAATTAGGATATGGTCCAGTTATAATATTAACAGCTTTAGGTCTTTTATTATTCATATTAATACTACACCAATTTTTACCTGTTTTAATTTCTGCTCCTGTATATTCTAATTTTTTTAGAACTATTTTTAAATTTTTAGGATTAGTATTTTTACATATAATATATCCTTTTGATATTGCAGCTGCTATTAAAAAAGTCCCTGTTTCTATTCTATCATCCATAATTGTATAAATACCTCCTTTTAGTTTTAAGACACCTTGAATTATTATTTTCTTAGTTCCTGCTCCTTTAATCTTAGCTCCCATAATATTTAAAAAATTTATTAAATCTTTTATTTCCGGTTCTTTTGCTGCATTATCTATAATAGTTATATTTTTAGCATAAATTGCAGCTAAAATAATACTAATAGTAGCTCCTACACTATTTTTTTCCATTATAATATGAGACCCTTTAAATTTTTTATCTATAGAAGCAATAATGCAATTATTTTTTATATAAATATTAGCACCTAATTTTTGTAAATATTTAATATGTAAATCAATAGGTCTCATACCAATAGAACAACCTCCTGGTAAAGACATGTGTATTTTTTTTAAACGTACTAATAAAGGACTTACTAACCAAATAGAAGCTCTAATTGATTTTATTAAATTTTGTGGAAAATTAAAATCAGTATGTAAATTACTTGCATTAATTATTAATGATTTACCATTTTTAATTTTTACTCCTAAATGTAAAAATAATTTTATCACTATATCTATATCTTTTAATTTAGGAATATTTTTAATTTCGATTACTTCTTTTATTAAAAGTGATGCAAATAAAATTGGTAAAGCTGCGTTTTTAGATCCAGAAATATTAATCTCTCCTTTTAGTTTCACTGGACCTTTTATTATAAATTTACCCATTTTTTACTCTGAAATACTAATAAAATTTTAAAATATAATAAATTTTAATATTTTATAAATTTTTAAGATAAATAATCTTTTTAATTAATTTTGTAAAAAATTAACCAATAAAATTTAATTTTAACGTTTAGAAAATTGAGGACTACGTCTAGCTTTTTTAAAACCTACTTTTTTACGTTCTACTTTGCGATCATCACGTGTTACAAATCCTGCTTTTTTTAAATCTTTTCTGAAAAAATTATCGTATTTTATTAATGCTCTTGTAATCCCATGTCTAATAGCCCCTGCTTGTCCTGAAGTACCACCCCCTTTTACAGTAATATATAAATCTAATTTATTATTCATTTTTATTAATTCTAAAGGTTTCATTATCATAAAATGATATGTTTTTCTAGAAAAAAAAATATTTATGCTTTTTTTATTAATTAAAATATTACCATTTCCTTTTTTAATAAATACTCTAGAAGAAGAACTTTTTCTTCTTCCTGTTGCATTATAATCATAATTAGTTTTTTTCATTAATTTATATCCTTAATAATATGATTAAATATTTAAAATACTTTGTTTTTGTGCCATATGTTTATGTGTTGAGCTAGAATAAATTTTTAATCTCTTTAACATTAAGATTCCTATTTTATTTTTAGGTAACATTCCTTTAACAGAATGTTGAATTATTTTACAAGGATTTTTTTTAATTAATTTTTCAAATGAAATTTTTTTTAATCCTCCAGAATAACCACTATGATTAAAATAAAATTTATTTTTTTTTTTATTTCCTGTAATTTTAATTTTATTAGCATTTATAATTATAATATAGTCGCCTATATCAGTATAAGGCAAATAAGAAATTTTATGTTTTCCCATTAAATAATATGCAATTATACTTGATAATCTTCCTAAAATTTTATTTTTTGCATTTACAAGATGCCATTGACGATGAATTTTTTTTTTTAATAAAATACTCATATATATATCCAAAATATGATTAAGTAATAAAATTATGTAATTTATTTATTTTTAATTTTTTTATAAAAAAATATAAATTTTTATTAAAAATATGATAATATAGTTATATTATAAATGCAATTAGTCTTTTTTATTTTAATATTACACATTGAATTATATTTAAAATAAAATCTTTATTTTAAATAAATAATATTTTTATTTTATTTTTTTGGTGATTTTATGAATCTAATCTCTACAAAAAAAAAAGAAGCTAATTTAATTAAAATATTTAAAAATTTAATAAAACAAGAAAAATTTAGTACACAAATAGAAATTGTACGTGCTTTACAAGAAGAAGGGTTTAATAATATAAATCAATCTAAAGTATCTAGAATGTTAACAAAATTTGGAGCTGTAAGAATTAGAAATACTAAAATGGAAATGGTATATTGTTTTCCTTTAGAATTAGGAGTGCCAAATACAACTAGTCCATTAAAAAATTTAGTATTAGATATTGATTATAATGATATTTTAATTATTATTCACACTAGTCCTGGAGCTGCTCAATTAATAGCTAGATTATTAGATTCTTTAGGTAAATCAGAGGGGATATTAGGTACAATTGCTGGTGATGATACTATTTTTGTAGTACCTACTCGTTTATTTAAAACTATTCATTTATATAATTCTATACAAAATTTATTTGAACAAAAATTTTAATATAAATAAGATTTATAAAAAATTTTATCTTATATATTTTAATCCATTCATATATGTCCTTAAAATTTTAGGTATTTTAATATTTCCATTTTTAAGTTGATAATTTTCCATAATTGCAGCTAATGTTCTACCAATTGCTAATCCAGAACCGTTTAAAGTATGTATAAATTCAATTTTTTTATCTGTTATTCTTCTATATCTTGCTTTTATTCTTCTAGATTGAAAATCCCACATATTAGAACATGAAGAAATTTCATAATATTTATTTTTTGAAGGAAACCATACTTCTAAATCATAAGTTTTACTTGATGCAAAACTCATATCTCCTGTACATAATAATACTTTTCTATATGGTAATTTTAATAATTGTAATATTTTTTCTGCATGATCAGTAATTTGCTCTAAAGCGATAATAGAATTTTTAGGTTTAACTAATTGTACTAATTCTACTTTATCAAACTGATGTGTACGTATTAATCCTTTATTATATTTACCATATGAACCAACTTCCGATCTAAAACATGGACTATGAGCAACTAATTTAATTGGTAAATTTTTTTCTTCAATAATTTTATTATATACTAAATTTGTTAAAGGCACTTCGGCAGTAGGAATTAAAAATTCTTCACATATATCAGAATTTTTAAAATTTTTTATATGTAAAAGATCTTTACTAAATTTAGGCAATTGTCCAGTACCATATAAAGCTCTTTTATTTACTATATAAGGGACATAAACTTCTGTATAGTTATGGTTAATAATGTGAGTATTTAACATAAATTGAATAAGTATTCTATATAAATAAGCAATTAATCCTTTTAATACAAAAAATTTTGAACCACTTAAGTTAACTCCTGCTTCTAAATCAATACCTTTATTTAAATAACCTAATTCTACATGATCGCGTATAGTAAAATTATATTTATTTTTTTCCCCCCATTTTTTTATTTCTTTATTTCCTTTTGAATTTTTTCCTAAAGGTACATCATTTAATGGTAAATTAGGTATTGAAGTATAAATATTATTTATATTTTTTTTTATATCATTAAATATAATTTTTTCTTTTAAAATTTTTTTATTAATGTTAATTACTTTTTTCTTTAATTCAAATATATTGTTAATATTTTTTTTTGATAAAATTTTAGATATTTGATTTTTTTTAATTTGTAATTTTTCTATTCTTATTTGTATATCTTTACGTTTTTTTTCTAATTGATTTATTGTATTAATATCTAAAAAAAAATTTTTTTTTTTTAAAATTGAATATACATAATCAATATTATTACGTAATAATTTTACGTCTAACATAATTTTCCCTCTATATTAAATAAAAAATATATTATATAATGTAAATTTATTTTATATAAATTTTAATTTTTAAAAAATTAAATATTAGTATTTAATTTTGATATTTTAAATATTAAAATAATAAGTTTATTATATGAAAAATTTAAAAAAAACAAAACTCCTTATTTTAGGATCTGGTCCTGCTGGTTATACAGCAGCAATATATGCTGCAAGAGCTAATTTACATCCTATTATAGTAACAGGTAATCATATTGGAGGACAATTAACAAAAACATTTAATATAGAAAATTGGCCGGGAAATTTTCCAAATATAACTGGAAAAAAATTAATGGATCAATTATATAATCATGCTTTATATTTTAATACTAGTATTATAAATGATACGATAATAAAAATTATTAATTTTGATAAATCACCTTTTATTGTAGAAGGTAATTTATTTAGATATATTTGTAACAGTATAATTATTGCTACTGGGTCTTATCCAAAATTTTTAGGTTTAGATTCTGAAAAAAAATTTATAGGTAAAGGAGTTTCTTCATGTGCTGTTTGTGATGGTTTTTTTTATCGTGATAAAGTAGTAGCTATCATAGGAGGAGGTAATTCTGCAATAGAAGAAGCATTATATTTAGGAGAAATTGCTTCTAAAGTACACTTAATTCATAGAAAAAATAATTTTACTGCTGAAAAAATATTACTTAAAAAATTAAAAATATTAATAAAAAATAATAAAATAGTATTACATACTCCTTATATAGTTAAGGAAATATTAGGAAATAATATTGGAGTAACAGGTATAAAAATTTATTCTTTATCTAATAAAAATGTTAAAATACTACCATTATATGGTATATTTATATTAATTGGTACTATCCCTAATAGTGTTTTATTTAAAGAAATATTAAAATTAGATAAAAACGGTTATATTATTACTAATAGAGATAAATTAAATAATTCTTGTTTTACAGAAACAAATATCCCTGGAATTTTTGCTGCTGGTGATGTTATGGATAATACTTATAGACAAGCTATTACATCATCAGCTACAGGATGTATGGCTGCATTAGATGCACAAAAGTTTTTGAATAAAAATTACTAATAAATAATTAATTCTTTAAAAAAGATCAATAATCATAACTAAATAATAAATTAGTAAAAAAAATAATTATTTTATTTAAATTAATTAAAATTATTAACGACTACGAAAAATAATTCTACCTTTTTGTAAATCATATGGTGTTAATTCTACAGTAACTTTATCTCCTGTTAATATACGAATATAATTTTTTCTCATTTTACCAGATATATGTGCTGTTATTATATGTCCATTTTCTAATTTTACATGAAAAATAGTATTTGGTAATGTATTTAATACAACACCTTGCATTTCTATATTTTCCTCTTTTGACATTACTATACCTTATATAAATAAATAAAATATTATAATTATAATTTTATATTATTTTTTATATAATTCCAATAATATCCTTTTTTATTTATTAAATAGTCATACTTCCCTTTTTCAACTAAAAATCCATTATCCATAAAATAAATACAATCCATTTTTTTCATAATCTCAATATTATGTGTAATAAATATAATTATTTTTTTTTGAAAAATTGATAAAATTAAATTAATAATTTTAGTAGATGAAATCGCATCTAATCCTTCTGTAAGTTCATCTAATAAAATTAAATCCCCATTATGAAATATAATTCTTGCTATTCCTAATTTTTTTAATTCACCTCCTGAAAGTGTTCTTCCTCCCTCTCCCATCCATATATCCAAATTATTTTTTTTATCTAGTAATTTTTTTAAACCAACTAATTTTAAAATTTTTATTAAATATTCATTACTAATGTTGATATTATTTTGATTATTTAATAAAATATTATTTTTTAATGTATCACTAAATAAATATATTTTTTGAGGTAAAACACTTATACTGGTTCTTAATGAAGATAAATTCCATTTATTCAAATCACATTCATTTAAATAAATTGCTCCCTTTATTGGATCCCACGCTCTAGTTAATAACATAAATAATGTTGTTTTTCCACAACCATTATGCCCAGTAATAGCTATTTTTTGTTTTTTTTTTATATGTAAAGATATATTTTTTAATATATATGGATAGTTTTTTTTATAGTAAAAAGATAGATTTTTTATATCTAATTTTAGATAATAATTTTTATTAATTTTTTCTTTATTTATAAAAGTAATAATTGGTTTTTTTTTTATAATATTAAAAATTTTTTTAGCTGAAAAAAATATTTCATGAATATTTTGAAAAATATTATTTAAAGGAAATAATATTTTTGAAAATGTTATTAAAAATAATAAAAATAATATTATTTTATATTGTAATTTTATATTATTAAAATATATATGAGTATATAATAATATTATTATTATGTTTATATCAGTAATAATATTCATTAATAATTGTGAATAAATATTATTATTATTTTTTATGAGTTGTATTTTTTGTAATTTTAATTCTAGAATATTAATTCTATTAGATATATATTTTATACCTTCAAATATTTTATATTCTGTATAATATGATAAAAAATTATTTATTAAATAATAATATTTTTTTTTTATATTTATATTTTTTTCTCCTATTATTTTACCTTTTTTATAAAAATAAAAAAGGTAAAATATAGTTAATATTAATATATTAATAAATAAAATTATAAAAAAAAATGTATTAAATATACTTAGATAAATTAAAACTAGTAAAATTATAATTATAATAATTAAAAAAGGTGTAATTATTTGTAAATATAAAAAATCTAATATTTCAATATCTGAAATTAATATATTTAATATTTCAATATTATGAATAGAAATTAAATTAGATGGATATAAAGGAAATATCTTTTTTAAAAGAAGAATTCTTAATTTTTTTAAAAAATATAAAGTATTATTATGTTGAATTATTTTTTCAAAATATTTAGTAATAATTTTTATTACTGAAATTAATCGAATAATAGTTGAAGGGATAATATAATTATAATCAATTAGATTATCTTTCATACTTAATAAAAAAGTATAAGTTAATAAATATCCAGAAATTATAGATAAAAACAAATTCATTAAATTATTTATTATAGATAAAAAAATTCCCAAAAAAATTTTTTTAATATAACCTTTATAATTTTTTAAAAAATAAAATACATAAAACATTTTAAAAAACTCTTTTTTTAAAAAAAAAATTATTTGTTTTTTTTTATTTTTAAAATATGTTTTTTAACAATTTTACCATTTTCCATATACCATATTACATTATAATAATTTATTTGATATATTTTATGTGTAATTGTTATACTAATTTTAAAAGATGAATTATTTTTTTTTATTGATTTAATAATATCATATTGACTTTTAATATCAATATTAGATATTGGTTCATCTAATAATAATATTAAATGATCTTTAATTAAAGCTCTAGCAATAGCTATTCTTTGTAATTGTCCAACTGATAAATATATATCTTCTTTATATAAAGAAGTATCTATCCCATGAGGTAATTTTTTTAAAAAATCTATTATACCAATTTCTTTAATAATTTTTTCTATTTTAGAAATATTTATATTTTTATTAAAAAATAAATTTTTTCTAATTGTTATAGCAGGTAATTTAGGATTTTGTTTAACATATGATATTTTTTCATACCAACTATATAAATTTATATTTTTAAATTCAATATTATTAATTTTTAATGATCCATGATATGGTAAAAGACCTAAAAGAACATTAAATAATGTTGTTTTCCCACATCCATTAGCACCAATAATAACTATATTTTGTCCAGAAAATATCTTAAAAGATATAGGTCCTATTAATATATTCCCTTTTTTATTTTTAATTATTAAATTTTTTGCTATTATTTCTAATTTATTGCTATTTTTTAAAAAAAATTCTTCTTTTTTTTTTAAAATATAAATTTTATTATTTAATAATTTTATAATATTATCAGCTGCTCCGATAGCTTTAGATTTAATATGATATAATTTTCCTAAATTACTAAAATTTTGAAAATATTCAGAAATTAACATCAATATAAAAAAACTATGTAATATTTTAATATTTTTATTATAAAAACCAAAATTTATTATATGTAAATATGTAAAACTAAAATACATAATAATAAAAGCTAAAGAAACAGAAGAAAAAAATTCTAAGATAGCTGAAGTTAAAAAAATAATTTTTAATATCTCAATATTTTTTTTTCTATATTGTTCAATATAAAAAGAAATTTTTTTTATTTCTATTTTACGAAGATTAAATAATCTAATAGTTTCTATACCTTTTAGTCTATCAAAAAATAATCCATTTAAAAGTGATAAAATTTTAAAATTTTTTTTATTTTTTTGTGTAGTTTTTTTCCCAATTAAAATTATAAAAAAAATAATTATTATACTAATAATAATTATAATTAAATCTATAATCCAACTAATAAAAAATATAGTAATTAAAATTATTAATGATGATATTTTTATCCTAAAAAATTGAGGTATATATTCATTATAATAATCTTGTAAATTTTCTACTTGATTTATAATTAATGATATATCAGAGCCAGTTGTTTGATTTTTTAATCTTTCATAATATCTAGATGTTAATTTATTTAAAACTTTTTTCCTAATAGAAACTTTTATTATTTCACTATAATAAAAATTTATTTTATTTATTAAAATAGTTATAAATATTTTTATAATAAAACATAAAAATAATATTATATAATAATGAAAAATTTTATTTTTATTTTCTTTAAAAAAAAAAGTTTGTATTTGTTTAGATAATATCCAATTTTGTATTATTAATAAACATATATTAATAAAATTTAACAAATAAGAAATTATTAATAGATTTTTAGCAAAAAAACTTTGTTTTTTTAACCAAAAAATTATTTTTTCTTCTGTATATATTTTCATTTTAAATTAAAATTTATTTAAATAATAATTTTACTATGTTGAAAAAATATACAACATAGTAATAAATTTTTTATAATTTTTCTTCAATTCTAATTAATTGATTATATTTTGCATTTCTATCAGAACGACTCATAGAACCAGTTTTAATTTGATCAGCATTTGTCCCTACAGCTAAATCTGAAATAAAGGTGTCTTCTGTCTCTCCAGATCTATGTGAAATAATAATTTTATATCCTGCTTTTTTAGCTATTTTAATAGTAGATAATGTTTCTGTAAGAGAACCTATTTGATTTAATTTTATTAAAATTGCATTAGCTACTTTATATTTAATTCCTTTTTTTAAATATTTTTGATTTGTAACAAATAAATCATCTCCTACTAATTGAATTTTACTACCTAATATTTTTGTTTGATATATAAATCCATCCCAATCAGATTCATCTAATCCATCTTCTATTGAAGTAATAGGATATTTCTTAACTAGATTAGATAAAAAATTTGTAAATTCTTTTGAAGAAAGATTTATTTTTTCACCTTCTAAGTGATATTTTTTATTATAAAATAATTCTGAAGCAGCACAATCAATAGCAAAGGTAATATCTTTACCTAGAATAAATCCTGCATTGTAAACTGCCTTTGATATCATATCAAAGGCTTCGCTATTATTATTTAAATTTGGAGCATATCCTCCTTCATCTCCAACTGAAGTAATTAATTTTTTTTCTTTAAGTACTAATGATAAATGATGAAATATTTCAGCACCATAACGTATAGCTTCTTTTATATTTTTTGCACTAATAGGTTGTATCATAAATTCTTGTATATCTAAATTATTATCAGCATGTTTTCCGCCATTAATAATATTAATCATGGGTAATGGCATAAAAAATTTTTCTTTTGTATTATTAATATCACTAATATATTGAAATAATGGTATTTTTTTATATAGAGCCGCCGCTCTAGCATTAGCAAGTGAAACTGCTAAAATAGTGTTAGCTCCAAAATTAGATTTATTTTCAGTATTATCTAAATTAATCATAATTTTATCAATATTTTCTTGATCTAATGAATTTTGATTAATTAAATATTTACTAAAAATATTATTAATTATTTTAACTGATTTTAAAACTCCTTTTCCTAAAAATCTTTTTTTATCTCCATCACGCAATTCAATTGCTTCTTTAGATCCTGTAGATGCTCCAGAGGGTACAGATGCACTTCCAATTATGTTATTGTTTAAATGAACTTCTGCTTCAATAGTTGGATAACCTCTAGAATCAAGAATTTCTCTACCTATTATTTTTTTTATTTTAGACATTTTTTTCCTTTAATAAAATTTAGACTGTAGATAATATTTTACTAAAATTTTTTATAAAAAATATATTAAAATTTTAAAAATTATTTTTTTAATTAAATTAATTAAAATATTAATAATTATCATTTTTTGTTTTAAATCTTTTAATAGAAAGTAAAATCTCATTTTCTGCTTGGGCAACATTTCCCCAATCATTTACTTTACACCATTTATTTTGTTCTAAATCTTTATAATGTTTAAAAAAATATATAATTTGTTTTTGTAAAAAAATAGATAAATCTTTTATACTTTTAATAAAAGTATATTCTTGAGAAATTTTATCATGTGGGACTGCAATTATTTTTTTATCATCTCCAGATTCATCTATCATATTTAATAAACCTATAGGACGACATCTAATTACAGATCCTGGCATAATTTGATATTTTGTTATTACCATTACATCTAAACAATCACCATCTAATGATAATGTATTATTTATATATCCATAATTACATGGATAAAATATAGGTATATTAATAAAACGATCTACAAATAATATTCCATATTTTTTATTAATTTCGTATTTTATTGGATTAGAATTAGAAGATATTTCAATAATAACATTAATATCATTAGGAATATTTTCTCCAGAAGGCACACAATTTAAATTCATATAATAATTTCCTTTCATATAAAAAATATATTTTATATAAAATATTATAATTTTAAAATATATGATATTATAATTAATATGTATAATACTATTATTATTTAAATAAAATTAATAAATTAATTTATTTATTTTAATATAAAAATGGTATATTTTTTATGGCAAGAGTTACTGTAGAAAAAGCTGTTAAAAAAATAGGTAATCGATTTGATTTAGTTATAATTGCGGCTAAAAGAGCTAGACAAATTCAAATTAGAGGTAAAATTCCTTTATTATCAGAAAAAAATGATAAAACAACTATTTTAGCATTACGAGAAATTGAACAAGGTTTAATAAATAAAAAAACTATAGATAATTATGAAAAAAACATAGATAAAAAATTTCAATCTATTGATTTAGATAATTACTAATTTTTTATAAAAAAATAACTATTTTTTTATAAAAATTATTTTAAATATCAATATTAATGGCTTTTAATGCATTATTTTTTATAAATAACCTTCTAGGTTCTACTTGATCTCCCATAAGAGTTGAAAATAATTTATCTGCTTTTTTTGCATCTTTAATTGTTACTTGTAACATATTACGAGTTAAAGGATTCATAGTTGTTTCCCATAATTGGGTTGGATTCATTTCACCTAATCCTTTATATCTTTGTATAGTAAACCTTTTTTTACATTCTTTTAATAACCATTCAATACCTTCTTCAAAAGAATTAATATTTTTATACTTTTCTCCTTTTTCTACACGAAAAATTTTTCTCTCTTTTAAAGAGAGTAATTTTTTTCCTAATAAACATATTTTTTTATATTCATTACTAATAAAAAAATCATAATTTAATAAATATTTATCTATATTACCATATTTATTTTCATAAACTATTGGTTCAAAAATATTTTGTTTTATATTTTTATTTATATTTCCTGTAAAATTAATATTAATATATTTTTTATTTAAAAATAATAATAAATTATTTAACCATAAATTTACATTATTATAATCATTTAATTTTTCTAATTTTGAATTATATAATAATGCAAATAATATTTTATCGGAAAAAATATATTGTGAAAATTTTATAATTTTTTTAATATAATTATATTTATTCACTAATATTAATAATTTTTTATCAGATAAAATTTTTTGTGAATTTTTAAAAAAAAATATAGCTTTATTAAAAGCTATATTAAATGTAAAAATTTCCATTTCTTCATTATTTTTAATATATAATTTTTTATTTCCTTTTTTAATTCTATATAATGGAGGTTGTGCAATATATACATATCCTTTTTCTATTATTTGAGGTATTTGACGATAAAAAAATGTTAATAATAAAGTACGAATATGCGCGCCATCTACATCTGCATCTGTCATAATAATAATATTATGATATCTTAATTTATCTATACTATATTCATTTTTATTAATATAACAACCTAAAGCAGTAATTAATGTAATAATTTCTTGTGAAGATATGATCTTATTAAATCCAGCTTTTTCTACATTAAGAATTTTACCTTTTAATGGCAATACTGCTTGATTTTTTCTATTTCTTCCTTGTTTTGCTGATCCTCCAGCCGAATCTCCTTCTACTAAATAGATTTCAGATAATTTTGGGTTATTTTCTTGACAATCAGATAATTTACCTGGCAATCTAGATATACTAAAAGTGTTTTGATTCTTTATTATTTCTTTTGTTTTTCTTGTTACATCTCTGATTTTTGCTGCATATATAATTTTTTCTATTATTTTTTTTGAATCATTAGGATTTTCTAATAAAAAAAACATTAATTGTTGATTAACATAACATTCTACTAAAGATTTTATTTCTGATGAAATTAATTTATCTTTAGTTTGAGAAGAAAATTTAGGATTTGAAATCTGAATAGATATAAGAGCGATTAATCCTTCTCTAGTATCTTCACCTGTAATGTGAATATGTTTTTTTTTTTTATTATATTTTTCTTTATCTATATACAAGTTAATTGTACGTGTTATAGCTGTTTTTAATCCAGATAAATGAGTACCGCCATTTTCTTGAGGAATATTATTTGTAAAACAATATATTTTTTCTTTAAAAGAATCATTCCATTGCATAGCAATTTCTATATTTATCTTTTTATTTTTTTTATAACAATAAAAAATATTATTATGAATAATATTCTGATTTTTATTTAAATATTTAATAAATTCTTTTATACCCCCATGATATTGAAATGATTTAAATTTATTATTTCTTCTATCATTTATTGAAATAAATAATCCTGAATTTAAAAATGATAATTCTCTTAATCTTTTAGATAAAATTTTATAATTAAAAGATTGAATATTTTTAAAAATATTATAATTAGGCCAAAATCTAATATGAGTACCTGTAGTAGTACTACTATCAATATTTTGTAATTTATTTTGAGGGACCCCATAATAATATAATTGTTTATATAATTTTCCATTTCTTTTAATTACTAATTCTAATTTCTTAGATAAAGCATTTACTACTGAAACTCCTACTCCATGTAATCCTCCTGATAATTTATATGACTTATTATTAAATTTACCTCCTGAATGTAATATAGTCATAATTACTTCAGCTGCTGAAATTTGAGCTTCTTTATGTATATCTGTTGGTATTCCTCTTCCATCATCAATAATAGATATAGAATTATCATTATGAATAATTATATTTATATTTTTACAATAACCAGCAAGAGATTCATCAATAGCATTATCTATAACTTCAAAAACCATATGATGTAATCCTGTTCCATCATCTGTGTTTCCAATATACATTCCTGGTCTTTTTTTTACTGCATCTAATCCTTTTAAAATTTGAATACTTGATGCATTATAATATTTATTTGTCAAATTTCACTCTCATTTTTTTATAGAAAAAATATAATTTTATATTTTCATTGGCATTATTAAATAAATTTTATTTTTTTTATAATAATCTTCTATCTTAATACTAGAAATATTATCAATAAAGGAAATTTTAATTATTTCACTTTCTAATATATTAATTACATTAATTAAATAATTAATATTAAAAGATATATTAATATTATATTTTTTTTCATTATTATGTTTTTCTATTTTTAATATTTCTTCTGCTTTTTCATTATTTATATTACTACTGAATATTTTTAAATAATTATTATTAAATAATAAAGTTACTCCTTTAGTTCTTTCATTAACTAGAATAGAAATTCTATTTAAAGAATTTTTAAATTCTATACGATTAATTTTTATGACTTTATGAAAAAATTTAGGTATAATTTGTTCGTAATCAGGAAAATTATTTTCAATTAATTTAGATATAAATGTTAAATTATTAAAAATAAAACAAATATTATTTTTATTAATTTTAATATTAATTAATTCATTAGTATTATTAAGTAATTTAGATAACTCAAGAATACTTTTTTTAGGAATTATAGCATAATAATTAATAATATTTTTATTTATTGAATAAGTATAAATGGATAATCTATGTCCATCAGTTGATACAATATTTAAAATATTATTTTTAATTTGTAATAATAATCCATTTAAATATTTTCTGACATCATTATCTGCTATTGAAAAATAAGTAGCATATATAAATTTTTTTATTATTTTATGTTTAAGATTAAATTCTATATCAGATTTTATAAAATCTATAGTAGGAAAATTATTTGCTGGTAAGGTAGCTATATTAAAACAACAATTTTGTGATGATATAATAGCTTGATTATTACTAAATGATATATTTATATCATGATTTTTAGGTAAACTACGACATATATTATAAAATTTTTTTCCTTCAATTATAATTGAATATTTTTTTATATTACTTATATTTTTAATAAATGATGAGATTTCAATTTCTAAATTAGTACTTTTAAAAAAAATTGAACCATTATTTAACATATCTATTAAAATATTACTAATATTTGGATATATAGATTTATTATTAATAATATTTGTTACATATTTTAATGGTTTAATTAATAATTCACGACTAATAATAATATTATTTTCTATCATTTTTTTATTTTTAGAAAAAATTATAACAAAAAATCTTTACTTATAATTATAACATAATTAAATTTTTAATTACTAAAATTTAATATAAAAAATTGATAAAAATATTTTATTAAATATAAAAATTATGTAATAATTAATATATTATAAAATATTTATAAGTATAATTTTATGAAACGTACTTTTCAACCCTCTGTATTAAAAAAAAACAGATCTCATGGTTTTAGAAATAGAATGAAAACAAAAAATGGAAGACAAATAATAAATCGTCGTCGCGCTAAACATCGTATATATTTAAGTATATCAGATAAAAAATTTAAATAAAAAAAAAGTGAAATATTTTAATTTTTCAAAAAAAAAACGTTTAACTTCACTAAATTTTAATTTAGTGTTTAATAAACCTATTAAATTACATAATAAATATTATTCTCTTTTAAGTAAAAAAAATAGAATAAAATATTCTCGTATAGGTATAATTATCCCCAAAAAAATAATTAATAAAACAAATATTAGAAATAAATTTAAAAGAATTATTCGTGAATATTTTCGTTTAAATCAATATTTATTTATTAATATGGATTATATTATTATAATAAATAATAAAAATATTTTAAAAATAAACAATTTTTATTTTAAAAAATATTTAGAAAAAATATGGAATATTTTCAAAATAAAATAATTATTTTAAATAAAATTTATATTTCTTTCCTAAGAAAATTTAAACTAATTATTAATTTTAAGTTATAATCAATTTTTATTATTAAATAAATTAAAATGAGTATAAAATAATGAATTCAAAAAATAATATTTTTATAATTATTTTTTGTTTATTTTTTTTTATTATTTTAGGTAATTGGCAAAAAATACATAATTATATAAAAAATTATAAAAAACAAATTATTAATGAAAACATAAATAATAAATATCAATTTATCCCTAATATTATTAGAAATAAAAATATTTTAATTAAAACTGATAAATTTTTTTTATATATTAATCCTTATGGAGGTATTATTGAAAAAATACAATTATTAGATTATTTTGAGAAACTAAATTCTAAAAATTTTTTTACTTTATTAAGAAAAAATAATAATTTTATTTATCAAATAAAAAGTGGTATAATTCAAAAAGATAATTTTAAAAAAAATAAATATTTTAATCAAAATAATAAATTTTTTTCAAAATCATATAATTTTAAATTAGAAAAAAATAAAAATATTTTAAAAATACCTTTATTTTTTATAAAAAAAAACATTTTATATGTTAAAATTTTCTCATTTAAAAGAGGGGATTATTTAATAAATATTAATCATCAAATTTTTAATAAAAGTTTAAAACCTATTAAAGTAAGCATATTTGGACAAATAGATAAGTCTATTAATACTCCTAAAAAGTATTTAGATAAAAAACATAATAGTATTTCTATTAAAACATTTGATGGTGTAGCTATTTCTACAGATTATAACAAATTTAAAAAATATAAATTTTCTAAAATATTAAAAAAAAAAAAAATTAATATTTATACTAATAATGGATGGATAGCTGTATTACAACAATATTTTACTTCAGCTTGGATTATTCCTAATTTTTCTAAAAAAAATAATATATATATAAAAAAAAATTTTCATAATACTATTAGTGCTGGTTTTAGATCTGCTTATTATTCAATTTTACCAAAAAAAAAATATAATTTTTTATCTAAAATATGGATAGGGCCTAAAATTCAAAATAAAATGTCTAAAATAGCACCTTTTTTAGATTTAACTATAGATTATGGTTTTTTAAGATTCTTATCTAAACCATTATTTAATTTGTTAAATTTATTATTTTATTTAATAGGAAATTGGGGTTTTGCTATAATTGTAATTACTCTCATTATAAGATTTATAACATATCCATTATCTAAACAGCAATTTATTGCTATAAATAAAATGAATGTTTTACAACCAAAAATTAAAAAAATAAAAGAAAAATTTATTAATGATAAAGAACGTTTTAGTAAAGAAATAATTTTATTATATAAAAAAGAAAATTTAAATCCATTAATGGGATTTATCCCTTTTATTATACAAATGCCTATTTTTTTAGCTTTATATTATATGTTAACTAATTCTATCGAATTAAGACATGCTCCATTTATTTTTTGGATTAAAGATTTATCATCAGAAGATCCATATTATATTTTACCAATTATAATGAGTATTACTATGTTAATAATACAAAAAATTTCTCAAAATAATTTTGAGAATAATTCTGAACAAGAAAAATTTATATATATTATACCCATTATTTTTAGTTTATTTTTTTTATGGTTACCTTCTGGATTAGTTCTTTATTATATAATAAATAACTTAATAACTATTTTACAACAAAAATGGGTTTTTTATAAAATAAATAATAAATATTATTAAATATGATAATTAAATTATGGAAAAACAAAAAAATACAATAATAGCTAAAGTAACTCCTACAGGACAAGGAAGTATAGGAGTAATAAGAATATCTGGTAATAAATCGATAGATGTAATAAAATATACATTAAAATTAAATTCTCTTGAACCAAGATATGCGCATTATTTACCTTTTTTTTATAAAAATAAAATTATAGATAAAGGTATAGCATTATGGTTTCCAAAACCTAATTCTTTTACTGGAGAAGATGTTTTAGAATTACAATGTCATGGAAATTCTATTTTATTAGATTTATTAATTAATAATATTTTAAATATTCCAGGAATTAGGATGGCAGATCCAGGAGAATTTTCTAAAAGAGCTTTTTTAAATAAAAAATTTGATTTAACTCAAGTAGAAGCAATTGCTGATATAATTTCAGCTAATTCACAAGCAGCTATATTTTCAGCAATGAATTTAATGAATGGAAAATTATCATTATTATTAACAGAATTCACAAAAATCATTATTAAATTAAGAGTAAAAATAGAATCTTTTCTTGAATTTGATTATAAAATAAATTTTACTATTTTTTGTAAAAAAATTTTAATAACATTAGAAAAATTAATAAAATTTTTAATAAATATTATAAAATATGTAAAAAATGGTATTAGAATTAAAGAAGGGATAAAAATAACATTAATTGGGCCACCTAATTCTGGTAAATCTAGCTTAATGAATTTAATTACTGATAAAAAGATTTCTATAGTCACTGATATCCCTGGAACGACTAGAGATATTTTACATGAAAATATTTATATAGATTCAGTTCCTATAGAAATAATAGATACTGCGGGTATTAGAGAGACTAGTAATAAAATTGAAATATTAGGTATTAAAAAGACCTTTGAAGAAATTAAAAATTCTAATTATTTATTTTTAGTTATAGAAGATAAAATGTCAGAAAATAATTTATCTAAAATTATAAAAAAATATTTAAAAAATTTTATAAAAAATATTCCTATTATCATTATACGTAATAAAATAGATTTAACAAATAATATTCCTACTATAATATATAGTAGTAATTATACAATAATAAAAATATCAATTAAAAAAAAAATCGGAATATTAAATTTAATGAATTTTATAAAAAAAAAGATTTTAAATAAAAATACAAATGAAAATCAATTTTCAGCTAGAGAAAGGTATTTAGATATTTTAAATTCTATTTATAAATATCTTATAAAAGGAAAAAATAATTTTTTAAATACAAATTCTATAGAACTATTATCTGAAGATATTAGATTAATACAAAAAGAATTAGATTCTATTACTGGAAAATTTTATTCTGAAGATTTATTAAATAATATTTTTTCTCAATTTTGTGTTGGTAAATAAAATTTATGCCAGAATTACCTGAAGTAGAAGTAATTAAAAATGTTATAAAACCTTTTCTAAAAGGAAAAATAATTAATTATTCTATAATTAGAACTAAAAAATTAAGATATATGATACCTATTAATATTTTTAAAATAAAAAATCAAAAAATTTTAGATGTTAAAAGAAGAGGTAGATATATTATAATAATTTTATTTAAAAATACAATTATTATACATTTAGGTATGACTGGAATATTATCTATTATTAATAATAAAAATAATATTTTTTATCATAAACATGATCACATAGATTTAATTATAAATAATAATTTTACTTTAAGATATACTGATATAAGAAAATTTGGATTTTGGTTATGGGAAAACAAAAATTATAAAAAAAATATATTTTTAAAAAAATTAGGTCCTGAACCATTAGAAAATAATTTTAATAGTTTATATTTGTATAATTATACAAAAAAAAAAAATATTTACATTAAAATATTATTAATGGACAATAGTATTGTTACTGGTATAGGAAATATATATGCTAATGAATCTTTATTTTTATCAAAGATTTCTCCGTTTCGTATATCTAACACTTTAAATATAAAAGAAATTACAATTTTAACTAGAAATATTAAATCTATTTTATATAGATCAATAAAATATGGAGGATCTACTATTAGTAATTATAAATTACCTAATCATAATATTGGAAATTTTTCTCAATATTTTCTTGTATATGGAAGAAAAAATAAACTATGTAAAATATGTAAGACACAGATTATTAGAAAAATACAAAGGAATCGAAGCACATTTTTTTGTTGTAAATGTCAAAAATAAGTTATTTAAATTTAAAATAAAATAATTAATCTAATAAAGATGTAATTTGATTACATGTTTTATTATATCTACCTAATATTATCCTACTTACTATTACTAAAAATAAAGATATAGTTATTAATATTGTGGCTAAAACATTAATTTCAGGAGTAATACCTATTTTAGACATTGAATAAATTTTTAATGGGAGTATTTCATATTCTGGACCTGTTACAAAAGTTGATATTGTTATATCATCCATAGATAAAGCAAAACTTAATAACCAACTTGAAATAATAGTAGGAAATATGATAGGAAGTATAATTTTTGTTAAAATAACGATTTCACTAGCACCTAGATCTTTTGCCGCCTCTATCATACGATTATCAAAATCTTGTAATCTAGAATGAATCGTAATAACTACATATGGAAAACAGAATGTAATATGTGCAAATAATAAAGTCCAAAAACCTAAAGATAAATTTAAAAAAATAAATAATAATAATAAAGAAATACCCATTACAATATCAGGAGAAATAATTACTATAAATAATAGGGTATTTATAAAAGATTTAATATGTATATTAAAATGATATAATGATAATGCAGTTAATAATCCAAATAGGGTTGTAAAAGTTGCGGTAATAATTCCAATAAATAGAGAATGATATGTAACTTCTAATAAAGAAGAATTATGGATAATTAACTGATACCATTTAATTGTAAAACCCTGCCATATAATACTAAAACGTGATTTATTAAAAGAGTTAATTATTAATAAAATAATAGGTATATAAAAACAGAAATAAATGAAATTTATGAAAATTATTCTACATATATATTTAAACATTTTTTTTAAATTCCTTTTTATTTAAAAATTTAATAGTTTTAAAATATAATATTAATAAAATACCTGTAAATAATGTTATTATGGTACTTGTCGCAGCTCCTAATGGCCAATCTCTAATATTCAAAAATTGATTTTTAATAATATTACCTATTAATAAATTTTTAGATCCTCCCATTAAATCAGAAATATAAAACATCCCCATACTAGGTAAAAAAACTAAAAGACATCCTGCTATAATTCCTGAAGTAGTTAAAGGTATTATTATATAAAAAAATATTTTCCAAGATTTTGCTCCTAAATCTTTTGCAGCTTCTATCCATAATTGATCTAGTTTTTCAAAACTAGAATATATTGGAACTATCATAAAAGGTAATAAAATATATACTAATCCTATTATTACAGCAATAGGAGTATAAATAATATGAATAGGAGAGTTAATAATTTTAAAATACATTAAAATATTATTAAACCATCCGTTAATTCCTAAAAATATTTTAAGACAATATATTCTAATTAATGAATTTACCCAGAATGGTAAAAATAAAAAAAATAACATCAAAGATTTTTTTTTATTAGAGATTTTTGTTAAACACCATGCAAATGGATAACCTATTAAAAGACATATTATTGTGGTAATAAATGAAATAAATAAAGAATTTATAAATACTCTAATATATAAAAAATCTAATAAATTTAGATAGTTATTAAAAGAAAATTTTAAAATAATTAAATTATCATTATCTTTTTTTAAAAAACTAATTATAATTATAATTATATTAGGTAATAAAATAAATAATAATAACCAACTAATAATTATAAAAATTATAATTTTTTTAAAATATTCCATTACCTTTTTCATAAGGTAATACAACCTCCCATGTTTCAACCCAGTTTATTAACATTTTTTGATTTAAAGAATGATCAACATAAGGATCATTTTCGTTAAAAAATTCACTTACAATAATAATTTTACCATTATTAAGTTTTAAAGTAGATTCTAAAGTCATACCTTTATAATTTTTTTCTTTTATATAACCAACTAAACCTGTATTTAAATTAGTTTTATTATTAATTTCTTTAATTCTTAAATCTTCTGGTCTTAATAAAACATGTATTTTTTCTCCTTCAATAATATTGAATGGAACTTGTATTTTACATATGTATCCTTCTAAATTAGCTAATACCTGATTAGAATTAAATTTTTTTAAAATTAAAGCATTAAATATATTAATATCTCCTATAAAATTAGCAACAAATAAATTTTTAGGTTCTTCATATATTTCTCTTGGTGAACCATCTTGTTCTATTATTCCATTTCGTAATAAAATAATACGATCTGATATACTTAAAGCTTCTTCTTGATTATGTGTAACTAATATAAATGTAATACCTAATTTTCTTTGTAATGCTTTTAATTCATTTTGCATTTTTTTACGTAATCTATAATCTAAAGCAGATAAGGGTTCATCTAATAATAATAATCTAGGTTGATTAATTACAGCTCTTGCTATAGCAACTCTTTGTTGTTGTCCTCCAGATAATTCATGAGGTTTTCTATTTATAAATTTTTTTAATTGAACTATATCTAAAATTTTTTCAACTTTTTTAATTATTTCTTTTTCTGTTTTTTTTTGCATTCTTAAGCCAAAAGCTATATTATCAAACACAGACATATGGGGAAATAATGCGTAACTTTGAAAAACAGTATTTATTTGTCTTTTTTCTGCTGGATATTTTGTTATCTCTTTTCCACTAAGAAAAATAGAACCACTATCTACTTTTTCTAAACCTGCTATTAAACGTATAATCGTTGTTTTACCAGAACCAGATGGACCTAATAAAGTAATAAATTCTCCATCATTTATCTCTAAATTTAAATTATAAATAATTTTTTTATTTGCAAAAGATTTATTAATATTAATTAATTTAATTAAAATTTTTTTAAAAGATTTTTTTTCCATAATAATACTCTATTTAATAAAATATTATTTTTATTTAATTATTAATTTATGTAACTAAAAAATAATTTTAAATATTTAAATTTATTTTTTAATAACAATTAAAATTTATTTTAGTTAATTAATGGAATTTCTTTTTCAATAATTCCACCTCCTAAACAAATACTTCCATAATAAAATACAGCTGATTGTCCTTTTGTAATACTAGAAATAGGGGTATATAAATATACTTTAATTCTATTATTACCTAAAAAAATAATTTTACATTTTACATCTTTTTGTCGATATCTAGTTTTAATTGTACATTTTTTTTTTATATTTTTTGGTATATAACTTATCCAATTAATTTTTTTAACTATTAAGCCAATAGAATATAAATATAAATTTTCTCTGCCTTGAATTGTAACTAAAATATTTTTTTTTATATTTTTATTATAAACATACCATGGTTTATTTTCATAAAAAATAGAACCTCCTAAGCCAATACCCTTTCTTTGTCCTATAGTATAATTTATTAATCCTTTATGTTTTCCTATAACTTCTCCATTAATATTTACTATATTTCCTGATGAAGAAGATATATATTTATTTAAAAATTTAGGAAAATTTCTTTCACCTATAAAACAAATTCCTGTCGAATCTTTTTTATTAGCATTAATAAATTTAAGTTTTTTTGCAAAATATCTTACTTCTGTTTTTTTTAACCCTCCAATAGGGAATAAAATTTTTTTTAATTGTTTTTCTTTTATTGTATATAAAAAATAACTTTGATCTTTATTATCATCAATACCTCTTAATAAAAAAAATTTATTTTTTATTTTTTTACACCGTACATAATGACCTGTACTGATAAAATCAGCTCCTAAATTATTAATAGCAAAATTCATAAAATATTTAAATTTAATAATTTTATTACATAAAATGTCAGGATTTGGTGTATATCCTTTTTTATATTCAGAAAGAAAGTTTGTAAAAACATACTTCCAATATTCATATGAAAAATTAATTTTATGTAAAGGAATTTTTAATTTTTTACAAATAATTTCTGCATGATATAAATCTTTTTCGATATTACAAATATTGTTTGTATCATCTTCTTCCCAATTTTTCATAAATAATCCTTCTACCTGATAGTTCTGTTTTTTTAATAACCAGGCAGAAAAAGAAGAATCAATACCACCAGACATTGCAATTATTACTTTTTTTTTAAACATATATTTATATATAAATATAAAATTTTGATAAGAATTAATTTAATAAAATTATTTTAAAAATATATTTATTATTAATATTTTTTATATTTTTTTTATAGTATTTATTCCTAATAAATATAATCCTTTTTTTAAAAATAATGATGTTAAAAAAACTATTTTTAATCTGCTAATTTTTAATATTTTATCTTTTAAATTTAAAATATTACAGTTTTCATAAAATGAAGTAAATAATACTGTAATTTTATATAACCAATTACATAATATATGTGGTGTCCCTTTTTCAACAATTTTTAGAATAATTTCTTCAAAATCTAGGAATAATATAGCAAGATTAAATTCATAATGATTTATAAAATTAATTTCTAAATCTAAAAAATTTTTTAAATCAATATTAGATTTTTTTAATAAAGATATAGCTCTGACATAAGCATATTGTATATATAAAGCTGTGTTACCATTTAAAGATAACATTTTATCCCAATTAAAAATATAATTATTTATTCTATTTTTAGATAAATCAGCATATTTTATTGCTCCAATACCAATATGGTAAGACAAATTTTTTAATATATCTTTCTTTATAAAAGGATTTTTTTGTAGAATTATATTTTTAGCTTTTAAAATAGATTTATTAATTAAATCATTTAATTTTATATTTTTTCCTTCTCGTGTTTTAAAAGGTTTATTTTTATGATTTAAAATCATCCCAAACATATGATGTTCTAATTTTAGATTAGAAGGTACATATTTTGCTTTTTTAACTATTTGAAAAATTTGTTTTAAATATTGATTTTGACGTGCATCTACATAATAAATAATTCTATTTGCTTTAAATTTTTCATAACGATACTTAATACATGCAATATCTGTCGTAGCATAAAGATAAGCTCCATCTTTTTTTTGAACAATAACTGCCATTAATTCTCCTTTTATATTTTTTATTCCTTCTATTGGGATAATAATAGTTCCATTATTATTAATGGCTATTCCTTTTTTTTTTAAATCTATAATTATATTTGATAACATATCATTATATGTACTTTCTCCCATAGTATCAAGATATGTAAGTTTAATATTAAGTCTATTATATAGTTGATAATTATAATTCATTGTAATATTAACTATTTCTTTCCATATTCTTAAACAAGAAATATCTTTATTTTGTAATTTAACTACGTATAATCTAGCTTTTTTTGCAAAATTTATATCTTGAGTATATTTTTTTTGAGCTTGTTTATATAATTTTTCTATATCAGAAAGCGACAAATTTTTTTTTTTACTTTTTAATTTTAAAAAAGCTATAAGTATCCCAAAATTTGTCCCCCAATCTCCAATATGATTGGATTTAATAACATTATGCCCAACAAAAGATAAAATTCTTACAATAGAATCTCCTATAATTGTAGATCTTAGATGACCAACATGCATTTCTTTAGCTATATTAGGACTTGAATAATCAATAACAATATTTTCTGATATAATTTTTTTCGTTAATCCTAACTTTTTAGAAGTGATTAATAAATTAATTTGTTTTGATAACCATTTTTTTTTAACAAAAAGATTAATAAATCCTGCTGTAGATATTGTAATTTTAGATATTATTTTTTTTATATTTAAATTTTTTACTACTTTAGTAGCTAAATCATTAGGATTAATTTTTAAATAAATAGCTGCAGAAATAATACCATTAATTTGATAATGTCCTAGTTCTATTTTTTTACATGAACGTAATATAACATCATATTTTTCTGGAATACCTACTTTTATCATAGATTCATGAATTTTTTTTGAAAGAATTTTTTTTATATTCATATATTTTTCTTTTTTATTATTTAAAATGATATATATAAATACTTATTTTTATTTTATAAATACGTTTCGAAAAAATAAATATTTTATTTTAAAAATATATAGATTAATTTTTTTATTTATATTTATAAATATATTTTATTAATTAAATTTAATTATATTATTTTTTACTTTAAAATATTAAATTAAAATAAATTAATAATATTATGCAATTAATATAATATTTTTGTTTTAAAAAACAATTTTTTATTTAATTAATATAATTATAATTTTTAATTATTATTTATAATAATAAATTACATTTATGAAATGTAATAAATTAAAAATTAAATTTTTTTATCAAAAGATAAAATAAATATATTAAAAAATAATAATATAAAATTATTTATGTTTTTCTTTTTTATTAAAAATAATAATTAATTATTATATAAAATTATATTTAAATTTAAATTAATTATATATTTTACATATATAAAGATATTTTTTATTATATTAATAATATATTAAATTTTTATTTATTCTATAAATAAATTTATTAAAAAATATTTTATTAATATTTTAATAAATAATTTTTATGTAAAATAATAAATAATTTTAATATAAATTAATATATATTAAAATTTAATTTATATTAAATATATTTTATATAAATAATTTAGTTATATAAAAGATATTTATTTTAAATAAAGGATTTATAAATGAAAAAGAAAATTTATTGTGGTGAAATAAATAAAGAATATATAAATAAAGAAATAATTCTTTATGGATGGATTGATAATTATCGAAATTTAGGAAAATTAATTTTTGTTAATATAAAAGATAGAGAAGGTGTTATTCAAGCGGTATTTAAACCACAATATAAAATAGCTTATAATGTAGCTATTACATTACGTAATAATTTTTGTGTAAAAGTGAAAGGGAAAATAGTAGAAAGAACTCAAAAAAATAAAAATTTTAATTTAATAACCGGAGAAATAGAAATTATTGTATTTAATATATTTATACTTAATAAATCTAAACCATTACCTATTGATAATAATATGATTAATACAGAAGAAATGAGATTAAAATATCGATATTTAGATTTAAGACAAATAAAAATGACTAAAATTTTAAAACAAAGATCTATAATAATAAGTTATATCAGAAATTTTTTAGAAAAAAATAATTTTTTAAATATTGAAACTCCTATATTAACAAATTCAACTCCAGAAGGATCAAGAGACTATTTAGTTCCAAGTAGAATTCACAAACATAATTTTTATGCACTACCTCAATCTCCACAAATCTTTAAACAATTATTAATGATTGCTGGATTAGATCGTTATTATCAAATTGCTAAATGTTTTCGGGATGAAGATTTACGTTCTGATCGACAACCAGAATTTACCCAAATTGATATAGAAATATCTTTTACAAAATCAAAAATATTACGATATTTCATAGAAAAAATGATATTTAATATATGGAAAAACATAAAAAATATATTTTTAGATAAATTTAAAATATTAACTTTTAAAAAATCAATGAAATATTTTGGGACAGATAAACCTGATTTAAGAAATAAATTAAAATTAATAGATTTAAGTAATTTTTTTATTAAAAAAAATAAAAATAGAATAGTTTCTATTTCCATCAAAAATAAATATTTATCTAATTTTAATATAAAAGGTTTAAGTAAATATATTTCTTATATTAAAAAATATAATACAAATGACTTAAATATATTCCAAGTAAATAATAATAAATTAATAAATATTTTAAATACAAAAAATAATTTTATTATTAATTTAAATAATGATCAAATCAAAGATATTATTTATAAAAATAATTGTCATAATAATGACATTATTTTCATTGGAACAGAAACTATTAATGATAATATATCTTCTATGGGATATTTACGTAAAAAACTAGGAAAAGACTTCAACCTTATTAAAAATAATAAATGGTGTCCATTATGGATAATTGATTTTCCTTTATTTAAAAAAAATAAAATAGGTAAATTAATTCCTATGAATCATCCATTTACATCTCCAAAAAAAGAATTTATTAATAATATAGATAATTTTTTAAAAGAAAACCCTCATCAGATATTATCTGATTCATATGATTTAGTTATTAATGGCTATGAAATAGGAAGTGGTTCTTCAAGAATAAATAATTATAAAATACAAAAAAAAATATTTAATTTTCTTAGAATAAATGAAGTAGTTCAAAAAAAAAATTTTGGTTTTTTTTTAGAAGCTCTACAATTTGGAACTCCACCACATATAGGAATAGCTTTAGGATTAGACCGATTAATTATGTTATTAACTAATACTAATAATATTCGCGATGTTATTGCTTTTCCAAAAACTACATCAGCAAATTGTTTATTAACTCAAGCTCCTAATAAAATTGATTTTAATCTTTTAAAAGATTTAGGATTATCGTTATCCTAATTATATTAGTAAAAATAAATAATAATAAAAGGAATATAATTTTTATGTCTGGACATAGTAAGTGGGCTAATACACGTCATCGTAAAAAATTACAAGATAATAAAAAAGATAAAATTTTTTCTAGAATTATTAAAGAATTGAATACAGCCTTAAAAAAAGGAGGACATATAAATCCACAATATAATTCTAAATTACGTTTAGTTATAGAAAAAGCATTATCATTTAATATGAGTAGATCAACAATTAATAATATTTTAGAAAAAAAAAAAAAAAATAATAATACATTAAAAGAAATTTATTATGAGGGATATGGTCCAAATAATATTGCATTAATGATTCAATGTTTAACTAATAATAATAATAGAACTAGTTCTTTAATACGTAATATTTTTAATAAAACTGGAGGTAGTTTAAAACAAAAAGGTGCTGTTAATTATATTTTTAAAAAACAAATTTTTGTTTCATATTCATGTAAAAATAATCTAGATAATATTATTGATATAGCAGAAAAATTAAAAGCAGATGATATTCTTTATAATAAAGAAAATATTAAAATTATTTTTTCAAAAAAAAAATATAAACTCCTTACTAAGGAAATAAAAAATTTTAAAATTAAACCAATAGAAATTAATTTATTTATTGAACCATTTATAAAAAAAAAAATTGATATTTTTACGAAAAATAAATTATCTATTTTTTTATCTTTATGTAAAGAAAATGAAGACATAAAAAATATTTATCATGATGCTGAGATTTAACAAACATTTTTTTATATAATTTAAAAGATAAGATATTATGACAATAATTTTAGGTATAGATCCAGGATCTAGAATTACAGGATATGGGTTGATTAAAAAGCTTAAGAATAATAAAATAATTTATATTGATAGTGGATGTATTTTAACTTTAAAAATTAAAGATTTTCCTACAAGATTAAAAATAATTTATAAAAATATAAGTAAAATAATAAAAAAATTTAAACCTGATAATTTTGCTATAGAACAAATTTTTATGTCTAAAAATGCAAATTCTGCATTAAAATTAGGACATGCAAGAAGTGCTGCAATAGTATCAGCTGTAAATCATAATCTTACTGTTTTTGAATATTCAGCAAGTAAAGTAAAAATGATTGTAGCTGGTATTGGTAATGCAAAAAAAAAACAAGTACAAGATACAGTATTCATGTTATTAAAATTATCTTTTTATCCCCAAAAAGATGTTGCTGATGCATTAGCAATTGCAATTACACATAGTCGTCTTTATGTATAAAAAAGTTATTAAAAATTTTTATTTAAAAAAATAAATATTTAAATTACATTTTTTAATAATAAACAAATTAATTATTAAAAAATGCTTTTAATATAAAATTTTTTATTTATAAATTTCTAATATAGGATCAATACCAGCAATTACATTTCCAGAGTATTTTTTTATTTTATTAATATCTTCAATATTAGATACTATTACTGGAGTATATATAGATTTAGCAGTTTTTTTTAAAAAATTTAAATCTAATTCAATAATTATTTCTCCTTTTTTTACTATATTATTTTTTTCAAAATTAAATTTTCTTATAAATCCTTTTCCTTTTAATTTAACTGTATCGATTCCAAAGTGTACAAATAATTCTATCTTATTTAATGTTCTTATTGAAAAAGCATGATTAGTTTCAAATATTTTACCAATTATTCCATCAATAGGAGAAACAATTATATTTCCAGTTGGATTAATTGCAATCCCATCTCCTACAATTTTATCTGAAAAAACAATATCAGGAACTTTTTCTATATCTATTATACTACCTGAAATAGGAGCAAATATTTTAGTAATTTCAATTTTTTTTTGTTTTTTTTTAAAAAAATTAGAAAAAATATTCATTTATTTTCCTTTTAGAAAAATTATTTTTTTTTGTTAAATTCTAATAATAAATTTTTAATCTTTTTAATTGTAGGTTGTAATAAAACATTATTAGCTAATTCTTTTGCTCGAGACATTTCTATATTACGAATAATATTTTTAATTTTTGGAATAGAAATAGAATTCATACTTAATTCATTTAGTCCCATTCCTAATAATATAGGAATAAAATTTTCATCACTTGCTAATTCTCCACACATTCCTGTCCATTTTCCCTCTTCATGTGATGCATCTATAACTTTTTTTATTAAAAAAAGTATAGCGGGATGAATAGAATTATATAGATGTGAAATTAAATCATTACCTCTATCTACTGCCAATGTATATTGAGTTAAATCATTAGTACCTATACTAAAAAAATCGATTTCTTTTATTAAATGATGAGCAATTATAGCTGATGCTGGAGTTTCTATCATTATTCCTATAGGAATATTTTTATTAAAATTATATTTTTGTTTTTGCAGTTGTTTTTTTAAAAAATTTAACTCTTCTTTTAAAAATAAAACTTCTTCTATTGAAATAATCATAGGAAACATTATATATAATTTACCAAAAAAAGATGCTCTTAAAATAGCTCTTAACTGTGTATGTAAAATATCTTTACGATCCATACTTATTCTAATGGCTCTATAACCTAAAAAGGGATTTTCTTCTTTTGGTAAATTCATATATGGTATTTTTTTATCACCTCCGATATCCATAGTTCTAATAATAACTGATTTATTACGCATATTTATAGCAACAGTTTTATAAATATTAAATTGTTCTTCTTCTGTAGGTAAAGAAACCCGATTCATAAATAAAAATTCTGTTCTATATAAACCAATACCATCAGCTCCATTTTTTTCAATATTATTTAACTCTTTTAATGATCCTATATTAGCACATATTTTTATTTTAAAATGATCTTTAGTTTGTGCTGGTAAATTACTATTTTTTTTTAATTTTTCTTTTTCAATTATATATTGATTAAATAATATTTTTTTTTCTTTAATTATATTAATAGAGGGGTTTATATAAATTAAGTTATTAATACTATCTAAAATAATATAATCATTTGTTTTAACTTTAGTTGTTATATTACCTGTCCCAACAATTGCGGGTATTTCTAATGAACGTGCCATTATCGCTGTATGAGAAGTATTACTTCCTAAATCAGTAATAAAACCTAAAATTTTTTTTAGATCTAATTGAGCTGTTTCTGAAGGTGTAAGATCTTTTGAAATTAAGATTACTTTTTGATTTATTTCATCTAAATTTATAATATTTAAATTTAAAATATTTTTTATTAATCGATCTCCAATATCTTTTATATCAATAATTCTTTCTTTTAAGTATGTATCATCTAAATTTTCTAATGTTTTGATTTGAGATTTTATTACTGAATCTACAGCAGCATCTGCTGAAAATAAATTATTTTTTATTAAAAAAATAATTTCTTTAGTCATTTCTTCATCTTCTAAAAAAAGAAGATGACCATCAAGAATTAAGTCTTTTTCAGAATTTAAATTACTTAATGATTTTTTTTTTATATATTCTAATTGTTCTATAGATTTTTTTTGGCTATCTAAAAATTTTTTTATTTCTATATTTATTTGATTATCAGTAATTTTATTACGATTAATAATAATATTATTTTTTTTTAATAAAAAAGCTTTACCAAAAGAAATACCAGGAGAAGCTAAAATTCCTGAAATCATATTTTACCTCTATTATATAATAATTTTATATCAATATTACTGAAATAATAATTTAAATAATTTTACTAAATTAATAATTTATTTTATTAATAAAATATTTATAAATTATATTTTTTATTATAAAACTAAAAAATTATTTTATAATTTTTGAATAATTTTAGTCAAATGTTCTATAGCATTTTTTTCATCTATTCCTGAAGTTTTTAAAATAATTAAAGTTCCTTTAGTTAACCCTAAAGTTTGAATTTTAAATAAACTTTTAGCATTTACTGTTTTTCCTTTAGATGTAATTGTAATATCTGATATAAAATTTTTAGCTTCTTTTACAAGAAGTGCTGCTGGACGGGTATGCAATCCATGATTATTATGAATAATAATTTCTTTTTGTAACATTATTTTTCCCTAATTTTAATATATTTAAAATAAATATATAATATTTAAAATATTAATTTTTAATTTATCAAATAAATAAAATTTATATTAGTAAATAATTTTTATATATTTAAAAATTTTATTTTATAAATAACATAGATAGATTATCTTGGCTACTAAATTTATTAAGATAAATATATTATCTATTTTATTTGTTATTACTAATAATATAGATCTAGATTTTAATATAAAAAATATTTTAATAAAATTTAAAATATATATTATGAATATAAGTTATTATTTATTTTATAAAAAATAAATATGAATAATTATATGTGTAATTGTTAAAATATTTATTTTAATATTGTAAAATAGTTTATTTATAAGGTTATTATATGAAAATGCAAATTTTTGATAAAAAATTTAATAAAAATAATATTTCAATTAAAACAATTTTATTTTTAATAAAAAAATATAAAACACCATTTTGGTTATATTGTGCTGAAAATATAAAAAATAAAATTTTACAATTAAAAAAATTTGATACAATAAGATTTGCACAAAAATCTTGTTCTAATATAAATATTTTAAAAATTATGAGATATGAAGGTGTTAAAGTTGATGCTATTTCATTAGGAGAAATAGAAAGAGCTCTAACTGCTGGTTATAATCCTAAAAAAAATAATGATATTGTGTTTACATCTGATATTTTTGATAAACAAACATTAAAACGTATTATTGATCTAAATATTACTGTAAATATTGGGTCAATAGATATGATACATCAATTAGGTAGTATTTCTAAAGGTCATAACATATGGTTAAGGATTAATCCTGGTTTTGGACATGGTCATAATAAAAGAACAAATACAGGGGGGGAAACAAGTAAACATGGAATTTGGTATACAGATTTAAAAAAATCAATTTATTTGATAAAAAAATATAATCTCAATTTAATTGGAATACATATGCATATAGGTTCAGGAGTTGATTATTATCATTTACAAAAAGTATGTAACTCAATGTTAAATAATGTATTAAAACCTTATATGCCAAAAATTGATATAATTTCAGCCGGAGGGGGGTTATCTATACCTTATAAAGAAAGAGATATAAAAGTAAATACTGATCATTATTTTAAATTATGGAATAATACAAGAAATATTATTAATAATTTTTTTAAAAAAAATATAAAATTAGAAATTGAACCAGGAAGATTTTTAGTAGCAGAATCAGGTATTTTAATTTGTCAAGTATGTGCTATAAAAAATATAAAAAAAAAAAGATTTGTTATAGTAGATGCTGGTTTTAATGATTTAATTAGACCTGTAATGTATGGTAGTTATCATTATATATCTGCAATTTCTTCTAAAGGTAAAGATATGTCTAATGATTTAAAAATTAATACTATTGTCGCAGGACCTTTATGTGAATCAGGAGATATATTTACACAATTAGATAATGGTGAAATTTCATATTTTATGTTACCTATAGTTAATTTAGGTGATTATTTAATTTTTCATGATACTGGTGCATATGGTGCATCAATGTCTTCTAATTATAATAGTAGACCTTTAATACCTGAAATTTTGATTGAAAATAATATTCCTAAAATTATTAGACGTCGTCAGAAAATACAGGAATTAATTAATTTAGAATTATTTTAAAAAAATTTTTAATAATTATTCTTTAATAAAGAATTTAAAAAATTTTTTTTAAAATATAAAGCTTTTGGAGGAACAGATATAGTTTTACCTAAATTATTTATAGTTTTAGTAAAAGATTTTTTTTTACCTTTATTTTTTATTAATAAAATATAACCATTATAAGAATTTATATTTTTTATTTTTCCTAAAATTAATAATTTTATTAAATTAGACCAATCATAATTTAATTTTATTTTATCATCTATAGTTGGTATCCAAAAAAATGGTTTACCTATTCTTCTTTTAAGAATAGGAGTATTTATATTTTTAATAATAATAGGTATCCATAAAATTTTAGATAATTTATTATATAATTTACTTTTATAAAAGTAAAAAAGATTTTTATTCACTAAAGGTAAAGAACAAATAAAACTATTATTTATACTTTTATTATTTAAATTAATAGTTATTGTTTTAATTTCTATACCAAGATATGGTATATCTTGATTAGATAAATTATTTTTTTTTTTACCTATTAAATAAAATTCTATTAATTTTCCTATTATTCCTTTATCTTTTTTAGTATTATCAGATATTTTATAATTTAACCATCTTGCAATATCTATTATATAATATCCTGTTATTAATTTTGCTCTTAAAAACAAAATATTTTCATTAGGAATAAAAGTAGAAAAAATTTCTCTCATATTTTAACATAAATTATATTTATAAATAAATATGTTGTATAATATATTAATAAAATCAATTAATCTATATTAAAATGTATAAAAAATATTTTTTATTTCCAAACATAAACCCAATTTTTTTAAAAATAAATAAAATAAATATTTACTGGTATGGAATTATGTATTTTCTTAGTTTTATTTTAGTAAAAAAAATTTCTTATATAAGAAATAAAAATAATAATTTCTGGAAAAAAGAAGAAATTAATAATTTATTATGTTTCTGTTTTTTAGGTTTATTATTAGGAGGTAAGATAGGATGTGTATTATTATACAATACACATTTTTTTATAAAAAATCCAATTATTTTAATAAAAGTTTGGACAGGAGGGATGTCATTTTTTGGTGGGTTAATAGGAACTATTATAGTTATATTTTATATTTCTTATATAAAAAAAAAAAAATTTTTACAAATTACAGATTTTATAGTACCTATGATACCTATTGGTATTGGAATGGGAAGAATAGGAAATTTTATTAATAGTGAATTATGGGGAAAAGTAACAAATGTTCCATGGGCTATTATATTTCCTAATTCAATTAAAAAAGATCTAATTTATCTAAAAAAAAATTTAAAATATAAAAAAATTTTTATACAATATGGTAATTTACCTAGACATCCAACACAAATTTATGAATCTTTATTAGAAGGTATAATGTTATTTTTAATATTAAATATAATTTTTAAAAAAAATATATTTACAGGATATAAATCTATTTTATTCCTACTTTTTTATGGTATAATAAGATTTTTTATTGAATATTTTAGAGAACCAGATATTCAATTTAATTTATTTAAAAATTATATTATTTTAACTATTGATCAATTATTTTCAATAATTATGATAATTAGTGGAATAATTTTATTTATAAAAAAAAAATCATTTAATTAAATATAAATTAATATGTTTACAAGCTATTATTCGAATAATATTAATATTTTATTAGATATAATAAAAATACAAATTAAAAAAAACCCTTTAAAAAATCCTTTAACTCCAGAAATAATTTTATTTGATCAACATAAAAATTTTTCTAAATTAATTAAGATTTATTTTTCAAAAATTTTAGGAATATATAGTAATATTGAATTTATTTCTTTTGATAAATTTATTTGGAATACTTTTATAAAAATTATACCTAATATATCTAAAAATAATATTTTATATAAAGAAAATATTACTTGGCTAATATTATTATTAATTCCTAAATTAATAGCTACTCAAGAATTTATAAATTTTAAAAAAAAATTTGGATCTAAAATTAGAAATTTTGATTATTTATTTCAAATATCTACTCAAATTTCTAATTTATATAATGATTATCAAAAATATCAACCAGAATTATTATTTTTATGGGAAAAAAATAAAATTTTTTCATCTTTAAATAATGAACATCAAATATGGCAAGCTAAATTATGGAGAGAAATATTAAAATATTATAAAAATAATCTTAATAAAAAATTATGGTATTGTAGTAAATTATTTTTTTTTTATGAAAATTATAAAAAAAAAATATTATTTAAATATAATTTAATTCCAGAAAGAATTTTTGTATTAGATATACAAAATATTCCTTTAATATATTTAAATTTATTAAAAAAAATAGAAAAATATGTAGAAATACATATTTTAATATGTAATCCTTCTAAATACTATTGGGGTAATATTTCCGAAAATATTAATCTAAATAAAAAAAAAAATATTAATTTTAATAGATTATTATTTTCTTGGGGTAATTATTGTTTAAATAATATAAATAAATTAATAAATTTATCATCTAGATATATTGAAACTTATATAGAAAATAAAAATCTAAGTTTATTAGATAATATAAAAAATGATATCTTGTATTTAAATGAAAATAATTTAAAATATAAAAAAAAAATTAATTCTTTAGATAAATCTATTCAGGTAAATATCTGTGAAGATCTTTATACTGAAACAAAATTATTATATAACAATATATTATATATTTTAAAAAAAAATCCAAATTATTTTTTACACGATATTATCGTTGTATCACCTAATTTAGAATTATATGTTCCATATATTAATGCAATATTTAAAAATATTAATATACCTATTAATATATATTCTAACCGAGATAAAATAAAAAATTTAGATATTTTAAATAAATTTTTATTCTTATTAAAAATACCATATAAAAATCTAACTCCTAAAGAAATATTTTTTTTATTAGATGATTATTATATATCTAATAAATTTTTTTTAAATAAAGATGATTTAGAATATTTACATTATTGGATAAAAGATTTAGGAATTAAATATGGTTTAAATATAAAAAATTTTCATAATATTAATTTACCTAAAGATCAATATACATGGAAATTAGGTATTTATCGTATTTTTTTAGGTTTTGTTTTAAATCAAAATATAGGTAAATGGAAAAATTTAATTCCATATAATATATCTCTTGGATTATCAAAAGAATTAATAGGCAAATTTCTTTATTTTTTAATTCAATTAGAAAAATGGAAAAATAAACTTAATAAAAAATATTTTTTAAAAAAATGGAAAAATATTTTATTAAAACTTTATCAAAATTTTTTTCCTAAAAATAAATTTATAGATAAAAATATATATTTCATTATAAAGAAAATTTTTTTATTTCTTGATCAAGGTATTAATTTAAAATATAAAAAAAAAATTTCAATTGAAATAATTATAAAAAAAGTTCAATTTTTTATCAAAAAAAAACATAAAAATTTTTTATTTTCTATAAATAAACTTAATTTTTGTTCTTTAAACATATTTCAAAATATATTTTTTAAACAAATTTTTCTAATTGGAATGAATAATGATTATTTTCCAAAAAAAAAATATCCTATTATTTTTGATTTATTAAAAAATAATATTTATAAAAATAATTATTTAGATAAAGAAAAAAATTTATTTTTAAAAATAATTATTTCTACAGAAAATAAATTATTTATTAGTTATACTGATAACAATAAAATTAATAATAATATATCTAGTATAGTAAAAAAATTATTATTATATATTTCTAAAAATTATTTTTTTAAAAAAAAAATAATTAATAATAATATTATTAAATATTTTAATCGGGATTATAAAAGTAAATATATTCATTTTTTTAATAAAAAAGAATTTAATAATAATATTGTTATTAACAATATTATTGTTAAAAAACCTATAAAAATTAATAAATTAAAAATTAATAATCTTATTAATTTTTGGAAACATCCAATCAAAGGATTTTTTAATCAAAAATTAAAAATATATTTAAAAAATTTAAATCAAATAAAAGTATCTAATACGGAACCATTTACAATTAATTATTTACAAGAATATATTATAAATAAAAAAATATTACGTACATTAATTTTAAATGAAAATATTAATGATTTATATTATTTTTATTTAAATAATGGAGTTTTGCCTTATGGGTATTATGGAGAAATATGGTGGGAGGAAAAAATATATAAAATTAATCAAATATTTAATTATAAATTTCAAAAATATAAATATATAGAAAAAACTTATATAATTAATTTAAAAATTTTAAATATTTTTTTAAGAGGAAAAATAAAATTTTTTCAATATAAAAAAGGTTTAATTAAATTTGAACCTAAAATAATAGATATTAAAACTATTATTAGTCTTTGGCTTAAACATTTAATTTTATGTGCAAATAATATTGATAATGAAAAAATAAATTTATTTATTTATGGTTTTAAAAAAACCAAATATAATTTCAAATTTTTAAAAAAAAATAAAGCTATTTTTTTATTAGAAAAATATATAAATGGTTATTTATCTGGTATAAATCATCCTATTTTTTTACCTATGAAAAGTTCTTGGATTTGGATAAATACTTGTTATGATAAAATAAAAAAATGTATTAATAATGATTTATTCATACAAAAACAAGCAAAAAAAAATTTTTTTTATTATTGGAATAATAATAACTTTATTAATGAAAATAATGATCCATATTTTAAAAAATTAAATTTTGATTTAAATGAAAAAGAATGGATAAGAATTACAAAAATAATAAAAAAATGGATGAATGATTTATTATATTATAATAATTAATTTAAATTTAATAAAATGATAAAAAAAATAATAAAATTAAAAGAATTTGATCCGTTTAAAGAAAATTTACAAGGACAATATCTTATTGAAGCATCTGCTGGTACTGGAAAAACATTTACTATTATTATTTTATATTTAAGAATGCTTTTAGGTTTACATCAAAAAAATTATAATGGACTTCCATTAACTGTGGAACAAATTTTAGTAGTAACTTTTACTGATATTGCAACACAAGATTTATGTAAAAGAATTAAAAAAAGTATTCGTATCTTAAGAAAGGGATGTTTAGAAAAAAAAAGTAAATATGATATTATAAATTATTTTATTAAAAAAATTAAAGATCATAAAATAGCTCATAATTTATTATTAAAAGCTGAATTAAATATGCATAATGCATCTATTTATACAATACATTCTTTTTGTCAAAAAATTTTAAATTTTAAAAATTATGAAATTTATGATTTTTTTTCTAATAAAAAAATTATTAGTGATGAATCAATTTTACAGCAAGAAGCTTCTGTTAATTTTTGGAGAAAATATTTTTATAATTTACCAAAAAAAATAGCAAGAATAATTTTTTCTTATTGGAAAAATCCTTTTGATTTATTAAATACATTAACCCCTTTTTTATTAAAAAAACCTTTTCCAAAAATTAAAAATTTAATTAAAAATAAAGATTTTTATATACAATTTTATAAAAATATAAAATATATTAAAATAATAAAAAAATATTGGATAAAATATAAAAATAATATATTTAATATTATTACTAATTCTAGTGTAAATAAACATATTTATAATCAGAAATTAATAAATAAATGGATAAATATTATTGATTTATGGACTTTTACAGAAAGTAAAGATAATTTTTATCCTCAGGAATTATCTAAATTTTCTCAAAAATTTTTAATTAATAATACAATTAATAATACTAAAATACCAAAATATATATTATTTAAATATATAGATATTTTTTTGCAAAAATTTAATGATTTAAAATTTTTAATAATTTTAAAAGCTATAAAATATATAAATAAATATACCACAAAAAAAAAAAAAATTAAAAATGAGATAAGTTTTAATGATTTATTAATTATTTTAAATAAAGGATTAAATAGCCCATTTGGTATAAAAATTGCAAAAGATATAAAAAAATTATTTCCTGTAATATTAGTTGATGAATTTCAAGATACAGATATACAACAATATAATATTCTAAAAAAAATTTATATTAATAAATTAAATAGTATAATTATACTAATTGGTGATCCTAAACAAGCTATTTATTCTTTTAGAGGAGCTGATATTTTTACCTATTTAAAAGCTTCATTTGAAATAAAAAAATGTTATACATTAAAAAATAACTGGCGTTCTTCTAGAACTATGGTAAATAGTATAAATAAAATTTTTTCTAATAGATCTTATCCTTTTTTATTTAAAAATATTATTTTTTATCCCCTTAGATATACAACTAAAAAATTAAATTATAATTTTATTATTAATAAAAAAATTATACCTGGTATAACTTTCTGGTTTATTAATAAAACTATTGATATTAATGCATATAAACAAAAAATAGCATATACATGTGCATATGAAATATGTCAATTAATAATTTTGGGAGAAAAAAATAAAGTATTTTTTCAAAAAAATTATAAAAATCAAAAAATTAAAATTTCAGATATAACAGTTTTAGTAAGAAATCGTTTTGAAGCTTCTATTTTACAAAAAGAATTTATTAAATTTAAACTACCTTCTATTTATTTATCTGATACAGATAATATTTTTGAAAAAGAGGAAACAAAGGAATTAATTCTATTATTAAAAACTATTTTAAAACCAAATAAAGAACAAAAAATTATTAATATTTTATCAAGTACATTATTTAATGTTAATTTATCTTTTTTTATAGAGAATAAAGAAAAAAATTATATAAAAAAAATAATTGATAAATTTATTAATTATAAATCTATTTGGGAAAAATATGGTATTTTAACTATGTTAGAAACAATATTTATAAAAGATGTTCTTTTTTATAAAAAAAATACTATTAATAATTTTATAGAAAAAAAAATAAAAAATATTTTATATTTAGGAGAATTAATTCAAATATCATGTATAAATATGATAAATTGCAAGCAAATTATAGAATGGTTATCACAACAAATTGTAAATACTAATAAAAATTTATTAAATAAACAAGTAAAATTACATTATGATGTTAATAAAATAAAAATTATGACAATACATAAATCAAAAGGATTACAATTTCCTATTGTTTGGTTACCATTTATTTCTTCAAATATTATAGATTCTATAAATAAAGATGCAGTTATTTATCATGACAGAAAAAATTTTAAATCAATTTTAGATTTTAAAAAAGATAAAGAAAGTAAAATCTTCTTTTTAGAAGAATCACTTGCTGAAAATTTAAGACTATTATACGTTTCATTAACAAGATCAATTTTCCATTGTAGTATTGGAATTGCTAATATCAAATTTTTTAATTTAAAAAAATTAAATTTATATTTAAAATATTTTAATGCTTTAGATTTTTTACTTAAAAAAAAAAATAATATCTCCAATATACAATTGGAAAAAATTTTAAATAATTTAAAAAATAATGATATTTCAATTAAAATAATAAAAAAAAAAAACTTAATAAAAATAGATGATAAAATTCTAAAAAAACCAAAAAAAAAATTATTATTTACACATAAAATTAATAATTTCTTTTTTAAAAATAAAATAATATCTAATTTTTCTAAAATAAAAAAACAACAAAATATTAATTTTAATTATTTAAATAATATAAAAAATATATTTATAAATCCAAATAAAAATCAATTTAAAAAAACACAATATAATTTTCCACATGGTAAAAAAATAGGTATTATATTACATAAGATTTTAGAAAAATTAGATTTTACCCAAATAATCTCTAGAAAATTTATTAAAGAAGAATTAATAAAAAAAAACATTAATTTTACCTGGCATATTATGTTAACTAATTGGTTTAATAATATTTTAAAAAAACCAATAAGTAATAAAAATATTATTTTAAATAAAATAGATAATAAAAATAAAAAAACAGAATTTAAATTTTATTTATCTATAAAAAAAACATTTTCATCCACAAAATATAATAATTGTATAAGTAAATATGATATAATTTCTTATAATTTATATAAATTAAAATTTAAAGTAATAGAAGGATTTTTATCAGGTATAATTGATCTAATTTTTTTATGGGAAAAAAAATACTATATTATAGATTATAAATCTACTTGGTTAGGTAATGATCATAAAAAATATAAAAAAAAATATATTCAAAATGATATATGTTTAAATCGTTATGATATACAATATCAAATTTACTCTTTAGCTTTACATAAATATTTAAAATATCGTATTAGTAATTATAATTATAAAAAACATTTTGGAGGAGTAATATACCTCTACATTAGAGGTATTAATAATAAAAAAAATCAAAATGGTATTTGGATAACAAAACCATCTTTAAAATTAATTAATGAATTAAATAAGCTATTCATTTAAATTTATTTGTAAAATATTAAGACAAAATATATGCAATATTTTTTTAAAAAATTATGTGAAATAGGTATTATTAGATTAATTGATTTTTATTTAGCATCTATATTAATACCAGAAGAACAAAAATATTTAAAATATTCAATTACATTACTTAGTAATAGTATTAGTAAAGGTAATATTTGTTTACCAATATCTAAATTATATTTAAATATTGATATTAAAAATCAAAAAAATATCTTTTTTATAAAAAAAATAAAAGAAATAAATCAAATTACAAATTGGAAAAACATATTATATCAAAATAAAGAAATTATTAGTAATGGTAAAAAAATTACCCCTATTATTTTAGAAAATAATTGTCTTTATTTATATAAATTATGGGATGAAGAAAATACAATAGTAAAAAATTTTCTTAAAAATAAATTTATACTTATAAACCAAGATAAAATTAAAAATATATTAAAATTTTTATTTATTAATAATAATAAAAATGATTTTTTTCACAAACAAGCTATTTGTGCTGCTTTAACACATAAGATTAGTATTATTAGTGGTTCTCCAGGTACCGGGAAAACAAGTATAGTATCTAAAATAATTTTTACATTTATAAAAATTTTTAATTATCCTTTTAAAATTAGGGTTGCGGCCACTACTGGCAAAGCTTCTGTAAGGCTAACCCAATCTATAAATAATTTTTTTAAAAAAATATCTTTAAATTTAATAAATAAAAATGAAAAAAAAAATATTCCTAGTAAAGCAACTACTATACATAATTTATTAAAAATGAAAATTTATACTGAAGAAACTCTATATAATCATCAAAATAAATTAGATTTAGATCTATTAATAATAGATGAAGCATCTATGATTAATGTTAATTTAATGTCTATTATTTTAAAATCTTTATCTAAAAAAACCAAATTAATATTATTAGGAGATGAATATCAATTACCTTCAATAGAATATGGTAATATGTTTAAAGATTTATGCTATTTTAAAAATTTTTTTTTTACAAAAGAATATTTTATATGGTTAAATATGATAAATAATAATAAATTACAAGAAAATAATAATATCCCAAAATTTTTTTTCCGTAATTTTATTACTGTACTACAACATAATTATAGATATTTAAATAGTTCTGGTATTAATAAATTAGCTTTAATGATTAAAAATGGAGATATTAAAAAAATTAAAGAATTATTTTTATTAAAAAAATATACTGATATTAATTATATTAATATTTTGAATGAAAAAAAATATAAATTAATGATTAACTCATTTATTAATGAGTATAAAAAATATTTTATATTTTTAAAAAAAAATAATAATCACAAAGATATTTTAAGAAAATTTAATTCTTATCAAATTATATGTGCAATTAAACATGGTTTCTTTGGTACAAAAATAATTAATAATATTATAGAAAAAGAATTATTTAATAAAAAATTTTTAATAAATAATATTTTTTATAATAATTGGTATATAGGTAGACCTATTATTATTAATCAAAATAATAATTTTTTAAATTTATTTAATGGAGATATTGGAATTACTTTTTTTGATGAAAATGATAAAAAATTAAAAGTCAAATTTTTATTATCTAATAGTAAATATCAAATAATATCTATTAAAAATTTACCATCTTATGATATAGCTTATGCAATAACTACACATAAAGCTCAAGGATCAGAATTTGAAAATATATCATTAGTATTACCAAATAAATTTTATCCTATTTTAACTAGAGAATTAATTTATACTGCAATTACAAGAGCTAAAAAAAAAATAAATATTTATAGTCATAAATCAATTTTTTATAAAGCAATAAAATCAAAAATTAAAAGATTTTCTAATATTAAAAAAAAAATAATTAACTATTTAGAAAATAGTTATTTATAATTTGTTTTATTTTAAATTTTTTAAAGTAATCTTTCTTTAATTCTAGCTGCTTTACCTGTTAATTTTCGTAAATAATACAACTTTGCTTTTCTTACATGACCTGTTTTTTTTATTATAATAGAATTAATTATTTTAGAATATAAAGGGAAAACTCGTTCTACTCCAATACCATTGGATAATTTTCTAATTGTAAAAGAACAATTAAAACTATTTCTTTTAACTAAAGAAATAACAATACCTTCAAAAGTTTGAAGTCTTTTTTTTAAACCTTCAACAACCCAAATTTTTATTTCTAATGTATCTCCAGATCTAAATATAGGATATTTATTATAATTTTTTATTTGTTCTTTTTCTACATAAGAAATGATATTATTCATTTTTAACTCCATAAAATTATTTGTTTTTAAAATAATATTTTTTAAAATTTTGAAATAAAATTTTTTCTTTTTTTGTTAGTTTTTTTTTTCTTAATAAATCAGGTCTTTTTAACCAAGTTATTCCTAAAGATTGTTGTAATTTCCATTCTTTTATTTTTTTATGGTTTCCTGATAATAATATAGATGGTACAGTATTTTTTTTTAAATTTTTAAGTACTTTCGGATAAGTATAATTAGGAGCATCTAATAAACCATTATTAAAAAAAGAATCAGTCTGACTAGATGACATATTATTTAATACACCTGGTATTTGTCTTACTATTGTATCTAATAATATCATCGCAGGTAATTCTCCTCCACTTAAAATATAATCACCAATAGATACTTCTTCATCTACAAAATTATTAATAACCCGTTCATCTATCCCTTTATATCTTCCACAAATAAATATCATTTTATTATATGATAATAATTTTTTAATATAAGAAATATTAATTTTTTTACCTTGGGGAGATAGATAAATTATTTTAACATTATTTTTCATCTCTATTTTTGCTTTATAAATAGATTTTATTAATGGTTCTGCTTTTAATATAATTCCTCCCCCACCTCCATAAATATTAGAATCTATTTTACTAAATTTATTTTTTATAAAATCTCTAGGATTCCAAAAACTAATATTTAGTAATTTTTTTTTTATACTCTTATTAATTAATCCATATTTTATATATGTTTTAAACATCTCTGGAAATAAACTAATAATACTAATCCACATAATTGTTATTTTTTTGTTTTAAAATTATTAATTCCAATTTACTTTAATAATATTATTAATTAAATCTATATTTTTAATTATATGAGGTTCAATAAAAGGAATTAATATTTTTTTTTTTATATATAAGTTATTAGGTTGAATAATAAGTATATCATATAATTTGGTCGTCACTATATTGATAACTTTACCTAAATAAATTTTATTATTTAATATATAACATCCAATTATATCATGCCAATAATATTCTTTTTTTTTTTTATATTTTATTAATTCATTTTTAAAAATATAAATTTTATGATTAATAAATTTAATAGTATCTTGATTTTTATAAAGATTATTAATCTGAACAATAAAATATTTTTTTTTATTTTTATATTTATTAAATTTTATAAAAAAAATATCTTTCATATGATTAATAATAAATAATTTTTTATATAAAAAAATATTTTTTTTGTCTTCAGTATAAGAAAATAATCTAATCCATCCTTTAATACCATAAATTTTACCAAATTTACCTAAAATTATTTTTTTATTTAAAAGATTCATGAATAAATTTATAAATTTATTTTATTAAACTATGTACTCTTTTTGAGAGAATAGCACCTTTAGATAACCAAAAATTAATTCTATCTTTATTAAATGTTATTATTTTTTTTTTAGAATTTTTTTTAGAGTTAAAAGGATTAAAATAACCTAATTTTTCTATAAAACGGCCATCTCTAGAATTTCTACTATCAGTAACAATTATTTTATAAAAAGGTTTTTTTTTTATTCCTTTTCTAGATAATCTAATTTTAATCATATTTATTCCTATTTTTTAAAATTAAAAAAATTTTTTACATATTTTATTATTTTATTAATATTATTATTTTTTTTCATTTTTTTATTAATTAATTTCATTTGATTATATTGTTTTAGTATAACATTTATTTTTAAAATAGATACTCCTGATCCTAATGATATTCTTTTTTTTCTAGAGTAATTAAGTATATCGACATTTTCTTTTTCTAGAGTAGTCATAGATTGCATTATTGCTTTAATATTATTTATAGTTGAATTATCTATATTCATAATATTAATTATAGGATTTATAGGATACTGAATATTATTTATCTTCATTTTATTTAATAAAAACGAAATATTTTTATTACCTATTGATTTTATTTGTTCTAATTGGTCTAAAAAATCTTTTAAATTTAATGTTTTTTTACTTTTTAATTTATTAATTATTTCTTGATTTTTTTTTAAATTAATTTTTTTTTTAATATTCTCAATAATATTTAATTCAGAAGACATGCCTAAAATTTTAGCAGCAATTATTTCAGGGGAAAATATTGCAATATTATTTATTTTTTCCCCATTACCAACAAATTTAATAGGTTTTTTTATAATATATTTTGTAGATAAAAAAGCTCCTCCTCTAGTATCACTATCTGCTTTAGTTAAAAAAATTCCTGTTATTGGTAATAATTCATTAAATTTTTTAGCACTATTAATTGAATCTTGTCCTGTCATTGCATCTATAACGAATAAAATTTCTATAGGAGATAATAAATTAGAAATATTTTTTATTTCTTTCATCATTTTATTATCAATATGTAATCTACCTGCTGTATCTATAATTAGAATATCATAAAAGTTTGTCTTAGCATAATTTAATACATTTTTAGATATTTCTATTGGAGACATATCTGAATTTATTTTAAAAAAATTAATTTTTACACTTTGTGCTAAAATATTTAATTGTTGTATCGCAGCTGGTCTATATATGTCTGTTGATGCTACTAAGACCTTTTTTTTATATTTTTTTTTTAAAAAATATGCTAATTTTATAACACTCGTTGTTTTACCTACACCTTGTAGTCCGATAAATAATATTACCGCGGGAGGTTGAATTGCAAGATTAATATTTTTATCAGAAGAATCCATTATTTTTATTAAATTCTTATGTATTAATTTTATAAATTCTTGTCCTGGAGTAAAATTATTATTAATTTTTTTACCAATAGCTTCTTTTTTAATTTTTTTAATAAAATCTTTAGTTACTTCTAATGCAACATCAGCTTCTAATAGATTAATATATATTTCATCTAAAGTATCTTTAATATTTTTTTCTGTTAAACGTCCATAATTTCTAATTCTTGATAATATTTTAGATAATTTATTACTTAAATTTTCAAACATTTACATTCCTCACATAAATTTTATTTTTTTTCAAAAAGTATTGTTTTAATTTAAAAAATTAATTATTAATTTCCTAAGACTAAAAAACATAAATTTATTTTAAAAATAAAATAAATTTTCATAAAATAAAATGATAAAAAATAAAGAATTAGAAATTATTATTAATAATAAATTAAATACTAATTTTAGTATACAAGATTATATACCGAATGGATTACAAATAGAAGGCAAAAAATATATAAAAAATATTATAATGGGTGTTAGTGCTTGTCAAAAATTATTAGATATTGCTGTAAAATTTAAAGCAGATGCTATTATAGTTCATCATGGATATTTTTGGAATAATGAATCTTTAATAATTAAAGGATCTAAAAAAAAAAGAATATTTACAATTTTAAAAAATAATATTAATTTATATAGTTGGCATCTTCCTTTAGATATTAATCACAAAATAGGAAATAATATTTATTTATCTAAAATTTTAGATATAAATTTTAAAGGTAAAATTAATCCTTTTGTTTTTTATGGATATTTAAAAAATAAAATTAGTATAAAAGAATTTCTTTTTATTATAAAAAATAAATTAAATAGAACTCCATTACATTTTGGAGAAAATGCGCCAAAAAAAATTTATAAAATTGCTTGGTGCAGTGGAGCAGGACAAAAATTTTTAGAAGAAGTTATAAACTATAATATAGATGTTTTTATTACAGGAGAAGTATCTGAAATGAATTTTCATATTGCTAACGAAAATAAAATTCATTTTATTAGTGCTGGTCATCATGCAACTGAAAAAGGTGGTGTTATTATGTTAGGTAATTGGTTAAAAAAAAAATTTAAATTAAATGCTAATTTTATTAATATACCTAATCCAGTATAAAAAATAATATTTTTTATTTTTAACTAAATTTTTAATTTCTAATTTAAATTTAAAAAATAATTAATTAAAATTAATAATTTTATAAAAAAGGAATTATTTTGAATAAAAAATTAAATTTAATATCACTTACATCATTAGTTCTTAGTTCTATGTTAGGAGCTGGAGTATTTAGTTTACCCCAAAATATGGCTATTATTGCTGGACCTTTTGCTTTATTAATAGGATGGGGAATTACTGGGATTGGTATTATTTTTTTGGCTACAACATTATTATTATTAAATAAAATAAAACCTAATCTTCAAGGAGGAATTTTTTCATATGCAAAAGATGGTTTTGGCAACTTAATTGGATTTTATTCAGCATGGGGATATTGGTTATGTGCTGTTATTGCAAATGTTTCTTATTTAGTTATTGTTTTTTCTGCTATTAGTTTTTTTATTGACACGCCAAAACATACCATTTTTAGTAATGGTAATACATGGCAATCTATGTTAGGAGCATCAATTTTATTATGGTTAATTCATTTTTTATTACTTAATGGAACACAAACTGCATCTATTATTAATATAATAACTACATTATGTAAATTAATACCTTTAAGTATCTTTATAATTTTATCTTTTGTTGTTTTTAATTTTAAAACATTTAAAATAGATTTAATGGGATATTATTTAAATAATTCTCTTTTAAAACAGATTAAAGATACAATGTTAATTACTTTATGGGTATTTATTGGTGTAGAAGGTGCTGTTATTTTATCATCTAGAGCAAAAAATAAAAATGATGTAGGGAAAGCTACTTTATTAGCAGTAATTATTGCATTATTTATATATTTGTTAGTAACTATATTATCTTTTGGGATTATGAATAGAATAGATCTAGCAAGCATGAAAAATCCTTCAATAGCAGGGATAATGACAATTTTAATTGGTAAATTTGGTAATTTATTTACTGCAATGGGACTTATTATATCAGTATGTGGAGCTTATTTAAGCTGGACTATTATGGCAGCTGAAGTTCCATGGATCGCTTCTAAAAATAATATATTTCCTAATATATTATCTAAACAAAATGATAATAATGCGCCATCATATGCTTTATGGTTTACTAATATTAGTATGCAAATATGTTTAATATTAATCTGGATATCTAAAATAGATTATAATAAATTATTAACTATTGCATCTGAAATGATATTAGTACCATATTTTTTAGTAGGTGCATATTTATTAAAAATATCTTTTATAAAAAAAAATAAATTTAATATTTTTATAGGATTAGGTTCTTGTATATATTCTATATGGTTATTATATGCAGCAGGATTTTTAAATTTATTATTATCGTTAGTCTTATATATTCCTGGCCTAATATTTTTAGTATTAACTAAAATTAATAATCCAAATATTTTATTTTTAAATAAAATAGAAAAGTTTTTTTGTTTTATTTTATTATTAGTATCTTTTTATTCTTTATATTTTTTAATGAGATAATGATAATAAAGTACAATATGACTGTTATATAACTTATAAAATAACAGTCATAAAATAATAATAAAATTACAATTTAAAGTTTTTAAATTTTTTAATATCTACTGTAGAATCAATTTGTCCAATTAAATAAGAACTTACTTCTACTTCTTGAGGTGCCATTTGGACGTTATCTGATATTAACCAAGAATTAATCCATGGAATAGGATTTTTTTTTATAGAAAATGGACTTTTTAACCCAACTTTTCCCATTCTAATATTAGTAATATATTTAATATATTTACATAAAATATTTTTATTTAATCCAATCATTGATCCATTACAAAAAAGATATTCTGCCCATTTTTGTTCTTGTATTGATGCATCAAGAAATAATTGATAACATTGTTTTTGACATTCAATTGCAATTTTTGCCATATCTTTATCTTCTTCACCCTTTTGCATTATATTTATAATATATTGAGTTCCTATTAAATGTAAATATTCATCACGTGCTATTAACCTAATAATTTTAGCATTACCTTCCATTAATTCTCTTTCAGCAAAAGCAAATGAACATGCAAAACTTACATAAAATCTTATAGCTTCTAAAATGTTAACACTCATTAAACATAAATATAATTTTTTTTTTAAATCATATAAATTAATATTTATTTTTTTTTTATCAAATATAAAATGACCTTCACCAAATAAATGCCAATAATTAGTTGTTTTAATTAATTCATCATAATATTTAATAATATCATTTGTACGAAGAATAATATTATTATTAGTAACAATATCATCAAAAATTATTGATGGATCATTTACGATATTTCTAATTATATGTGTATATGATCTAGAATGTATTGTTTCAAAAAAAGACCATGTTTCTATCCACGTTTCTAATTCTGGAATAGAAACAAGGGGGAGTAATGCTATATTAGGACTTCTTCCTTGAATTGAATCTAATAAAGTTTGATATTTTAGGTTACTAATAAATATATGTTTTTCATTTTTTGGTAAATTTTGATAGTGGATCTGATCATATGATATATCTATTTCTTCAGGTCTCCAAAAAAAACTTAATTGTTTTTCAATTAAATTTTCAAATATATAATGTTTTTGTTGATCATAACGTGCAATATTTACAGATTGACCAAAAAACATAGGTTCTTTTAATTGATTATTTTTTTTTTTTGAAAAAGTAGTATAACTCATTTAATTATCCGAATAATAATAAATTTATTTAAAATTAAATTACACAAGATCCATTTACACATCCATTATTACTTTGTAATATGTTTTCATTTTGATTATCTTTAGCTCCATCTCTAGTATTTTGATAGTACAAAGTTTTAATTCCTAATTTATATGAAAATAGTAAATCTTTTAATAATTGTTGCATAGGTATTTTATTTTTATTAAAACGACTAGGATCGTAATTTATATTTGAAGAAATAGATTGATCAATAAATTTTTGCATTATTCCTATTAAATTTAAATATCCGTTATTATTAGGTATATTCCATAGTAATTCATATTTTTTTTTTAATTTTAAAAATTCAGGGACTACTTGTTTTAAAATACCATTCTTAGATGTTTTTATACTAATAAATCCTCTGGGAGGTTCAATACCATTAGTGGCATTAGATATTTGAGAAGAAGTTTCAGATGGCATTAAAGCTGATAAGGTAGAATTACGTAATCCATATTTTTTTATATTTTTTCTTAATTTTTCCCAATTATAATGTAATTTTTCTGTATGAAGATTATCAATAAATTTTTTATAAGTATCAATAGGTAATATTCCTTTTGAATAATTTGTATCTTTAAATAAAGGACAAGATCCTTTAATTTTAGCTAAATTATTAGATGCTTTTAATAAATAATATTGTATAGTTTCAAAAGTTTTATGTGTTAGATTATTTGCACTATTATCAGAATAACGTACATTATTTTTTGCCAAATAATATGCAAAATTAATTACTCCTATACCCAATGGCCTACGACCTAAGGCAGAATTTTTTGCAGCAGGAATTAAATATTTTTGATAATCTAATAAACAATTTAATGCTCTTACTATTAAATCTGATAACTTTTTTATTTCTTTTAAATTTTTAATTTGTCCTAAATTGATAGCAGCTAATGTACACAATCCTATTTCGCCATTAGGATCATCAATTTTATGTAAAATTTTTGTAGGAAGAGTAATTTCTAAACAAAGATTTGATTGTCTTATTGGAGCTATTTTAGGATTAAATGCAGAATGAGTATTACAATGATCAACATTTTGAATATATATTCTTCCTGTTGAGGTTCGTTCTTGCATCATTAACGAAAATAAATTTACAGCACTAATTTTTTTTTTTCTAACTTTAATATTTTTTTCATATTTTTCATAAAGATCATTAAATTTTTTTTGATTTGAAAAAAAATATTCATATAAATCAGGAACATCTGAAGGACTAAATAAAGTAATTATTTCTCCATTAATTAAACGTTGATATAATAATTTATTAATTTGTACTCCATAATCAAGATGTCTAACTCTATTAGTTTCAATGCCTCTATTATTTTTTAAAACTAATAAATTAGTAATTTCTAAATGCCATAAAGGATAAAATAATGTTCCTGCTCCACCTCTAACACCTCCTTGAGAACAAGATTTAATTGCTGTTTGAAAATGTTTATAAAATGGAATACATCCAGTATGTAATGCTTCTCCATTTCTAATTGGACTACCTACTGCACGAATTCGGCCTGCATTAATACCAATACCTGCTTTTTGAGAAACATATTTTACTATACTACTAGTGGTAGCATTAATTGAATCAATATTATCTCCACATTCAATTAAAATACATGAACTAAATTGTTTAGTACATGTTCTAACACCAGACATAATTGGGGTAGGTAAAGAAATTTTAAACTTAGAAATAGCATCATAAAAAAATTTTATATAATTTATTCTTTCATTAGATGGATATTTAGCAAATAAACAAGCTGCAATTAATATATATAAAAATTGTGCACTTTCATATATTTTCCCTGTAATTCTATTTTTAACTAAATATTTTCCTTCTAATTGTTTTACTGCCGCATATGAAAAGTTCATATCACGATTATGATCAATAAAATTTTCCATTAAATAAAAATCTTTTTTTGTATATTCTTTTAAAAGAAATTTATCATATTTTTTTAAATGTACCATTTTTTTAATATGAACATATAATTTTGGAGGAATAAATGTCCCATACGCTTCTTTTCTCAAATATGAAATAGCTAATCTAGCTGCCATATATTGATAATCAGGATTTGTTTCTGAAATAAAATCTGCTGTAATTTTAATTAAAATATTATGAATATTTGTTGTATTAATTTCATTATATAATTGTAAATATAATTGTTTTTTTATTTGTGATAAAGATATTTTTTGTAAATTTTTTGCCGCCCGTGATAATAGTAAATTTATTTTATTTATATTTATTAATTCTTTATAACCATTTCTTTTTATAACAAATAAATTTTGTTTCATATATAAAACCTTTTAAAAAAATATTAATAATATTTATTAATAAATTTAAAAATATAATTTAATAAAAATTCGTTTTAGAAAAAATTAGTTAATTTAAAAAAAACAAAAAAAAAAGATCTTTATCTTTAATAAGATTTTTATTTAAAATTAATAGATTTTACTAAATTTTTTAGATTATTTATATCATTATTTTTTTTAATAAAAGTATAATAAATAATATAAATTATAATAATATTATATTTTTATATAAAAAAATATATATATTATTTTTTATCAGATAAAATTATTATTTATTTTACAAAACTTAAAATATTTATTAATAAAGATTATTATAATCTATTAAAATATAAATATTTTATATATTAGATTTAATTTTTTTAAAAATTATTTATAAAAATTAAAATTATTAATTAAACTAATATTATTTAATTAAATTTTTTAATTACATATATTATTTTCTAAAAATAATTTTTTTTTTATAAAATTAAATATAAATTTAATTAAATAAAATATTTTTTTATATTTTAATATATATTATTATATTTTTCTATTTTAGAACAAAAATTGTTAGTAATTATTTATTATTTTAAAATAACTAATATAAATAATTTTTATTAATTATAATAAATTAAATAATCTTTATTATTTTAATAAAAAATTGAATATATAAAATTGTATTTAAAATAATTTTTTATTATGTAAATTATTTTTTAATAATTTTCTATTTATTAATAGATGTTTTCTATTATTTATTTTATAAAAATTATTATTTTTAAATTTTTTCAGTAAAAAATAAAAATAAATATTTCTATATGTAATTTTTAAATATGATTTTTAATGTAAATTTTTTAATTTTTTTATAAATTAAATTTATGTTTTTTAAAATAATTTATAACATCATATTAAGATCATATTAATTTAATTTTATAAATGAAAAATTTTTTAATTATAATATTACAATTAATATTTCTTTTAAACTTTATTATTTATTAATTTTATTATAATTAACTTATAATTATAGTTTTTAATAAAATTATTCATTTTGAACTTTATATAAATAAAACTATTATTTTTAATTTTTTATAAAAAATCATTTTTTTATTTATGAAATTAATAATGTTATTTTTTATCTATTTTATGATTCTGATTTATACAACTAAAAGAATTAATTTGATATTTTTTATTTAAAATTATATTTTCTATTATTGAATAGGAAGTATTCTATAATCGTTTGTAAGAATATTATTTTTTAGTATACACCTTTTACTTATTATTACTCTATTTCCTAATTTCACAAAATTTTTAATTAATACATATTCTTCTATTATAATATCTAATCAATATTTTAAAGAACCTTATAAATTAAATCTATTTGTACTTAAAATTTTAAGTTCATTAATAAGTAATTTTTTAATTTGTTTTTTTTGATATAATTTTTCTAATTGTGTTAATTGATTATTATTAATATCTTTAATTTCTATTAAATTTTTAAAATTTATACATCTAATATTTTTTTTATCTTTATAAGATAAATTAATAATATCAATAATATAAAACTCTGATTTTAAATTATTATTATTAATTCTATTAATTTATTTATTTTAAATAAATAATATTAATAATCAATATCCCAGTATTAATATTTTTAATTCTTTTTAATTTGTTTCTATATGTTTAATAATACCAATTATATCTCTATTTTTGTTACATAAATTTTACCATATTCTTTAGAATTATTTATTGTTACTGAAAATACAGAAATACCTTTTTTAGGTTTTTCATTATAATAATTATATTATTGTTTTTTTAAAATTAGAGGAACATCTCTATATAATATTAAAATATCTTTATTTTTATTAAAATTTAACAAAAATTATTTTACAGTACCTCCAAAGTTAATATATCCATTTAATATATGTTTCATTTTTTAAAAACTTATTAAGTTTTTCTTTATCAAAACCATATACGATATGGTATATTGTTAATTAAATTATTAATATTTTTTAATGTTTCAAGAATATATTGAATTAAAGTTTTCTATATAAAGTTAAAGTATATAATACTCTAGATAAAGTAAAATATATACGATTTCCTTTGGAAAGTAGTAAGAATACTAATATCTAGAGATTGAAATTTTTTTTTAACATACATTATGTATTTCTTTTAATTAAATTTAAATATTTAATAATAAGTTTTATTTATATATATTATTAAATTTAATTAAATATTTTTAATTACTTTTTTAAATTTAAATATATTAATTATTTTTAGTTTTTAATAAATAAATTAAAAGTATTGAAATGTCGGCAGGTGTTATACCAGGTATTCTAGAAGCTTGGCCAAGGTTAAAAGGTTTATATAAGTTAAATTTATCTATTGCTTCATTTGATAAACTTTTTATATTAAAATATTTAATATTTATTGGTATTAATATTTTTTCATTTTTTTTAAATTTTTTTATAAATTGTTCTTGTCTTTTTATATATCCTTGATATTTTAGTTCTGTCTCAATATACTTAATAGTTTCTAAATTTTTTATTTTAAAATTAAAAATATTTAATTTTATTAAATCTAAACAATTAATTTCAGAACGTTTTAATAAATTTATACCATTTATATTATTTTTAATAGGATTTTTTAATAAAAGATTAATTTTTTTAATATTTTTTTTGTCATTATAATTAAGATAAAAATTTTTAATTTTTTGATATTCTTTTTCAATATTTTCTAATTTCTCATTAAATTTTTGCCAACGTAAATTATCAACTAAACCTAATTTATATCCTATTTCTGTTAATCTGATATCTGCATTGTTTTCTCTTAAAAGTAATCTATATTCTGCTCTAGAAGTAAACATCCGATACGGTTCTTTTGTACCTAAAGTACATAAATCATCTATTAATACTCCAATATATGCTTGATTTCTTAATGGATACCAGTTTTTTTTTTTATCAATTAAAAGAGAAGCATTTAATCCAGCTATTAATCCTTGTGCCGCAGCTTCTTCGTACCCAGTAGTACCATTAATTTGTCCTGCAAAAAATAATCCTTTTATAAATTTACTTTCCATTGTAGGTTTTAATCCTTTAGGATCATAGAAATCATATTCTACAGCATATCCTGGTCTTGTAATATATGCATTTTCTAAACCTTTAATAGATTTTATAATAGTAAACTGCATATCAAAAGGAAGACTAGTAGAAATACCATTAGGATATATCTCATAACTAAATATACCTTCTGGTTCTAAAAATATTTGATGTTGATCTTTATTAGGAAATTTAATAATTTTGTCTTCAATAGAAGGACAATATCTAGGCCCTTTACTTTTAATTAACCCAGCATATATTGGGCTTTGAATAATATTATCTATTATTATTTGATGTGTATTTTTATTAGTATATGTAATATAACAAGGTAATTGTTTAGGATGTTGTTCAGCATTACCGATAAAAGAAAAATAAGGTAAAGGAATATCACTATTTTGTATTTCTAATTTAGAAAAATCAATACTTCTTTTATCAATTCTAGGAGGAGTACCTGTTTTTAATCTTCCCTTTTTTAAGGGTAATTCATTTAAAAAATTGGCTAAGTCTGTAGATGAGGAATCATTAATTCGACCACCATTAAATTTATTATTTAATCCAATAAAAATTTTACCATTTAAAAAAGTACCAGTAGTTAAAATTACAACTTTTGCATTTATAATATCATTATTTTTAGTAAGAATACCTATTATTTTATAATTTTTAATTATTATTTTTTTTACTTCTTGTTGGAAAAAAAATAAATTTTTTTCTTTACTTAAAAGTAATTTAATTTGAGATTTATATATTTCTCTATCCGCTTGTGCTCTTGTTGATTGAACTGCGGGACCCTTACTACTATTAAGTATTTTAAAATTAATTCCAGAATAATCAATTGCTGTGGCCATTATCCCATTTAATGCATCTATTTCTTTTACTAAATGACTTTTACCAACCCCACCTATTGCTGGATTACAAGACATTTGCCCTATTGTATCTAAATTATTTGTAATTAAGAGCGTTTTTTTTTTCATTTTTGCACTAGCGATAGCAGCTTCTGTTCCAGCATGTCCTCCACCTACAACTATTACATCAAATTTATTAAAATCATACATACAATATTTACCTTATTTAAGTATAAAATACTAAATAGATCTATTTTTAATATTTTAAATTATGTTGGATCAACATTAATTATCAATTTTATTTTATTAGAATTTATAATTTTTTTAAAAATAGAAATAATATATTTTATAATAATTTGTAATTTTTTTTTAAAAATATGTTGTAAAATAATTTGTTTTCGAAATAATCCTTTCCTTTTATTTTGTATTAATGATAAAGGTCCAATAATAAAAAAATTTTTTTCATTTATATACTTAAATATAATTTTTTTTTTTAAAATATTTAAAAAATTTAATAAAATTTTTTTATCATTAGATTCTAATATTAAAATAATATGATTAGTAAAAGGTGGTAATAACATCATTTCTCTTTCTTTTAAAAGAAAATTTGATATATCAAAATATGTATTATATTTTTTAAAAATTTTTTTAATAATTTTATTTTGCGGATAATGTGTTTGAATAATAATTGTTTTTTTTTTTATATCTAAATGATTATTTAATATATTAAAAATATATTGTGAAAAATATTCTATTGCTCTAAAATTTTTTGAAAAAAAAACACTATCTATATTCAAAATAATAATTAAATTATTTTTTAAAAAAGAAAAATATTCTTTATATAAAATTTGAGAAGCTATTATTATAGCTGGTTTATTATTTTTAATTAATAAAGTTTTTTTTATAAAATTCTTATTGGTAATATTTAAAAGTAATATATTAGGAAATAATTTCCTTAAAAACTCAATTAATTTTTCATTTCCAATACCAATTGGTATAAAAAAATTTTTTTTACATAAAGGACAGTAATCTAACATACTAATATTTTTTTTACAATATATACAATATAATTTCCATAATTTTTTATAAAAAATATAATTTGTATTACAATTAATACATTTTAATGGTTTTTTGCAAAAGAAACAGAAAACTAATTTTGAATAACCTTGATGATTATTATAAATAATAATTTGTTCATTATTTTCAATACATACTTGTATATTTTTAATTAAAATTTTAGAAAATAATTGTAACTGTAATATTTGTTTATTTATATCCAATATTTTAAATTTAAAAAAATTTTTATATAATATTTTTTTATTATTTTGAAATAATAATTTAAATTTCCCTATATTAATATTATATAATGTTTCTAAACTTAATGTTTTAGAGCATAGTATTATGGGAATATTTTCTATTTTTGCTCTTAAAATAGCAATATCTCGTATATTATATTTAAATATGTTTGTTTTTTTATATATAAAATTATGTTCTTCTATTAAAATAATTAATCCTAATTTTAAAAATTGTGTAAAAATAGTAAATTTTGTACCAATAATAATTGATATTGTCCCATTTTTTATATTTTCCCAAATTGATAATATTTTTTTATTTGAAAAATTTGAATATAATAAACAGATTAAAATATCTAATTTAGACATAAAATATTGATATAAATTTAGTAAATTATATTCTTGAGGTACTATTATTAAAATTTGTTTTTTTTGAGATAAAATAATTTTTATAAGATCTAAATAAATATTTATTTTTTCAAGAAAAATAATATTATCTTGTGTAATCCAAACAAAAAAATTTGGTTGAAAATATTTTTTTTGAAAAAAATTTAATATATTATTTTTTTTATTATTAATAATAAATTTTTTTTTATTTTTATTATTATATAATTTTATTATTTTATTATTATTTATCATATTAATTTTATTAAATTGCAAATTATTTTTTAAATTTAAAACATATTTATTTTTTTTTCTCAAAAAAATTGGTAATATTTGAAATAAAATTAATCCAATAGGAAATTGATAATATTTAGAAACTTTACTTGCAAATTTTAAAATTAAAGAATTAAAAAGTGATGTTTTATCTAAAATTTTATGTAAAAATTTTAATTTTTTTATAGATATTTTAGAATTATTTTGTATTTTTATGACTATTCCTATATAATTCTTTTTTTTTATAGGTGCTATTACTCTACATCCAATATAGATTGGTATATTTTTAGATAATAAATAATCAAATTTTTTATAAATAATAGCATTATTAAATACTACTTTAATGATTTTCATAATTTAATATTTTTATTTTTTTATAAAATAACCTTGTAATAAAAAAATTTATTTATAAAATAAATAATAGTTTTTTAAAAAAATATTATTGGTAATTTATGAAAAAAAATATTCATCCTCAATATAATAAAATTACTATGAAATGTTCTTGTGGTAATATTATTAATACTAGATCAACTTTAAAAAATAATAAAGAATTTAATTTAGATGTTTGTAATTTATGTCATCCTTTTTATACAGGGAAACAAAAAATAACAGATACTAAAGGACGTGTAGAAAAATTTAAGAAAAGATTTAAAAATTCTAAAATATTTGAATAAAATTTTTTAAAAAATTAATCAATAATGGTTAATTATTAAGATAACATTATTGATTAATATATAATTAATTATTAATTAAATAAAATTTATTTTTATTTAATTTTTTTTTCTTTATATAATATATGTTTTCTAATATAAGGGTCAAATTTTTTAATTTCTAATTTTTTTATATTTTTTTTATTTTTAGTAATAGTATAAAAATGACCAGTTTTAGCTGATGAAATTAATTTTATTATAACACGTGTTTTTTTTGCCATAAAATTACCTTAATTTTTTATATAAAAAAGTATTTTCTATTCCTTTTTTATTTATTAATCTTATCCCTTTTGCAGATGTTCTTATAGTTATAAATCTTTTTTCTTTTTCTAACCAAAATTTATGGTAATGAATATTAGGTAAAAATTTTCTTTTAGTAGCATTCATTGCATGAGAACGATTATTACCCTTTATAGTTTTTTTACCTGTTATTTGACAAAATTTAGTCATTTATTAATACCTTATTTTTTTATAAATTTTTAAAATATATTTATATAAATAATATGTTCATAAACTATTTAATAGTATATGAACATATTATTAAAATAAATATTAATTATGCTTCTCAATTTTTTTAATTTTTGATACTATAACCATAGCTGGTCTTAATAATCTATTATTAAGAAAATATCCTTTTTGTAAAATTTCTATAATATAATTTTCTTTAATAATATCTGATTCAATAAGAGACATTGCTTGATGTTTAGAAGGATCAAAAGGTATATTAATTTCATCTATAATACTAACACCAAATTTTTTAATTAATATTAAAAGTGATTTTAAAGTTAACTTAATACCTTCTATTATAGATGAATTAATTTTATTTTTTTGTATTATTTTTAAATTAATAGCTCTTTCTAAATTATCTATTACAGGTAGTAATTCATTGATAAATTTTTCTAATGAAAATTTATAGGCTTTTTCTATTTCTAGTAAAGATCTATGTCTAATATTTTCAATTTCAGCTTGAGAACGTAACTTTAAATCCCATATGTCATTTTTATATTTTTTTAATTTAGTTTTAAATTTAATAATTTCAAGTTTATAACTATCATTTTTTTCTTTAAAATATTCAATAGTATTTTTTTGTTTATATTTATTTATAGATTCTTCATTTTTTATATTATTATTTTTTTTTAAATTGTTTAATTTATTATTATTCTCTTTTTTTTCTATATTATTTTTTTCTATATCATTTAATGATTGATTATTTTTCATATATTATCCTTATATAATTTTTTATAAAAAATTTTAAAAATAAACACTTATTATAAATAATAATATATTATTATTTAAATAATAAATATTACAAATTTATTAAATAATAATAAAATAAAATATAATTTAAAATTTTTTTTTTAAAAAATATATATTATTTTATAATATATTGAAATTATTACATAAATTTATTATAATTAATAATATTTAATATTTAATATTTTATAATGGAAAAAAAAAATATATTATTTTTAATAAAAAAATTTTTTATAATTTTTTTATTAAGGAAAAAATGAATGCAGGCCTTGTTTTAGAAGGTTGGGAGGTAAAATCTTTAAGATTAAATAAGGTGACTATTATTAATAGTTATATAAGTTTTGTATATAATAAAGTTTTTGTATTTAATTTGAATATTAGTCCTATAATCACCACTTGTAGTCATATTAAATATGATAATAATAGAAAAAAACAATTGTTATTAAAAAAAAAAGAAATAGAATTATTAAAAAACTATATAAATTTAAAAGGTTTTACAGTTGTTGTAATGGGCCTTTTTTGGAAAAAATCTTGGTGTAAATTAAAAATTGCAATTGTTAAAGGTAAAAAAAAATACGATAAAAGAAATATATTAAAAAATAAAGAATGGAATTTTAATAAATTACGTTTTTTAAAAAAAAATCTTTAAAATATATGGGGCTGATTATGGATTTGACAAGGTTATAAAACTCTAGGAGCATGTCAAGGAACGGTAGGCCTTGTAAAAAAACCGTACAAAATAGTTGCAAATAATCAAAACTATGCTTTAGCAGCATAAAAAACTGTAAAAGCCCTATTGCTTATTATTTTTCTCTTTGATAAAAAGTAAATAGGTCATAAATAAAAGAGATCGTATATAATTGGTCTAAAAATTATATATTAAAGAATTATTAGACTATATAATATTAAACTTTGTTTTATCAGTTTATATTAATAATTTTTCAAAAGATAAAACTAAACATGTAGTTCCGAAAGTGTAGTAATTTTGGACGGGGGTTCGAATCCCCCCAGCTCCAATAATTATTTTTTAATGTTTTTAAATTTTTTAAATTTACGCTGGGATTTTTTTAAATATTTTTTTCTAATACGAATTGATTTTGGTGTGATTTCAACTAATTCATCATTATTAATAAAATCTATTGCTTCTTCTAATGACATTTTTTTTACAGAAATTAAATTAATAGGATTATCATTACCTGATGCTCTCATATTAGTTAATTTTTTATTAATTAAACAATTTACAATAAGATCATTAGATTTATTATGTATTCCTATTATTTGCCCTTCATATACCTTTTCTCCTGGATTAATTAGTAATTTACCTCTAGATTGTAAATTATATAAAGCAAAAGCAACAGCATAACCTTCTTTATTAGAAATTAAAACTCCATTACTTCTATTTTCAATCATATGATATTTATTAATATCGTAATGGCTAAAAAAAGAATTCATTATACCATTTCCTGAAGTTGTATTTATAAATTCATTACGAAATCCAATTAACCCTTTACTTGAAATAATTGCTTCAATTTTTATTCTATTAGTATCATTATCTAAAATAATATTATTTATAATCGCTCTTCTACGACTAATTAATTGTATTATATGACCTTTTTTATTTTGTTCAAAATCTAAAGTTAATATTTCAAATGGTTCTAATTTTTTATTATTTATTATTTTAGATAAAATTTGCGGTTTAGATACGGATAATTCAAATCCTTCTTTTCTCATATTTTCTATCAAAATAACTAAATGTAATTCTCCTCTACCAGAAACATGAAAAATATTATTATTTTTTGTTTCAGCAATTTTTAAAGCTACATCATTTAAGGATTCTTTTTTAATTCTATTAAATATTTTATTAGATGTTATATATTTTCCTTCTATTCCAGAAAAAGGGGAATCATTTACATGAAATAACATACTTATTTTCGGTTTTTCTATTTTTAATATAGGTAAAGGTATATTATAATTAATATCGCAAATAGTATCTGAAATACTTATTTCTTCAAATCCTGAACCAGCAATTCCAACGATATCGCCACATTTAGCACTGTCACTATATATAGGTTTTAATCCTATGTTAAATATAATATATAAAATTTTAATTTTTTTAAAAATTTTATTATTTTTAATAATAGTTACATATTTATTTTTTTTAATTTGTCCTTTTTTTATTAAACCAATACAAATATTTCCTATATAATTATTATATTCTATTTGAGATATTTGCATTTGAAATGGCTCATTAATATCACCTTGAGGTTCAGGAACATGTTTAATAATAGTTTCATATACTACATTCATATTATGTTGGATATTATTCATATTATATCCAGATGTTCCTTTAAGTGCAGAAGTATATATTATTGGGAAATCTAGTTGTTCATCAGAAGCATTTAAATTTACAAATAAATCAAATATTTGGTTAATAACCCAATCTGGTCTAATAAATTTTCTATCTATTTTATTTATTAATACAATAGGTTTTAAATTATATGAAAAAGCTTTTAATGTAACAAATCTTGTTTGAGGCATAGGGCCTTCAACAGCATCTACTAATAATAATACAGAATCTACCATTGATAAAACACGTTCTACTTCTGCTCCAAAATCCGCATGGCCTGGAGTATCAATAATATTAATTTTATAATTTTTCCAAAAAATAGACGTATTTTTCGAAAAAATAGTTATTCCTTTTTCTTTTTCTAATTCATTACTATCCATAATTCTATTTATATTATTATTTTCTATAGAAATATTTCTAAAATTATCAGATTCTTGTAATAATTTATCTATTAATGTGGTTTTACCATGATCTATGTGTGCAACAATAGCTATATTACGTATTTTTTTCATAAAAAAATCCTAATAAAATAATATTTTAATTATTTAATTTTTTATTAAAATATAAATTTAATCTTATTATCAATAAGACTTAAATATTTTATAACTTAATACTAATTTAATTATATGAAAAAAATAAATAATTTAATAAATACTAACTTATAATTTATAAGTAATTTTTTAAATCATAAAAAAATAATTTATAGAATTTAAAAAAAAATATAATAAACTTATAAAATATATAAAATTAATTATAAATAATTTTATTTAATTTATTAAATTCATATTTATTAAATAGATATTTTAAATAATTTATTTGTGGTGTAATTTTTAAATTTAGAGGATTAAGATAATCTATATTTATAACAATATTTGTTTTAATTTTTGTTAATTCATGATATAAAAAAACTAATTTTTTATATTTTATAAGTTTTTCTCTTATAATATCTCCTGATCTAAAATTAGTATTATTGATATTATTTATATTATTATAAATATATTTTAAATTACCTAATTTATTTATTAAATTTTTACTTATTTTATTACCTATTCCTGGAACTCCGGGGATATTATCAATAGGGTCACCACTTAATGCTAATAAATCACTAATACATCTTGGGTATACTCCATATTTTTGATATATTTCCTTCGGTCCAGAAATAGAATAGTTAATAGGATTTACTATTTTTATATTTTTATTAACTAATTGAGTTATATCTTTATCTATACTAAAAATAAAAACTAAAAATTTTTTTTTTTCAGCTTGTATTGCTAAAGTACCAATAATATCATCAGCTTCTATATTTTTTATATATATAACATTATAACCCATTGCCTGTATAATTTTAAATAAAGGTTTAATTTGTATAATTAAATTATCAGGCATATTTATTCTTTTTGATTTATATTTATCAAAAATTTTTTTTCTAAAAGATATTCCTTTAGTATCAAATATAATTAAAAAATAACTATTAGTGTTCATTTTTATAATTTTATTAAACATTCTAATAAAACCATATATTGCACCTGTAGGATATCCTTTAGTATTCATTAAATTAGGTAAAGAATAATAAGCACGATATAAATAAAATGATCCATCTATTAAAATTATTTTTTTTCTCATATTTATAACTATACTATAAAGTAGTATCTTTTTATTTTTTTAAAAGTTTTTTTATTAAATTAATATAATTTTGATAAAAATTATAATTATCACTAGAATATAATTCAGAAAGATTAATTATAAATTTATTATTGATATATATATCAGGTACTACATTTATACCAAATTTTTGCACTAAATCATATTGTTTTTCAAATAATATTTTTGCTATATTACTATTCCATGCTGCATCAAACATATTTCCTTTCATTCCAGTATTTTTTATAAAAATTTTTTTTATGGACTTATAATCACGAATAGATGCATTTTTATGTATACCATCGAAAATTGGGCCAATTACTTTATCTTCTACATTTAGTATTTTAGCAACAACCCAAGTATAGCCTAATACAGTAGATAATCCATCTTCTTGTCCTACTTGATTATAATGAATTTTTACAATTTTTACATTTTTTAGTCTTTTATTTTTTAAAATTTTTTGATTAGTCCCTTTATGAAGTTCATAACAATGTGGACATAAAAATGAAAAAAATTCAACTATAACTGGTTTATTACCAAATTCTTTAATAAATAATTTTTGTTCTTCTTTTGTTAATACATCATAAAATGAAATTTTAGATGATTTTTCAGATGCAATACAATTACTAGATGTAATTAATAATAAAAAGAACATGCTAAAAAATAATACATATTTTTTTATATTTATCATATTTTTTATCACTCTTGATTAAATAAAAGATCAAATTTGATTTTATTATTATAAACTAATTATTTATTTTAATAAAATAATTTTTTAAATAAATAATTTTTTCTTTTAAATTTTATCTTTTTTTAAAAAATTAATTAAATTATTTATGTCATTTGGTAATTTTGAGTATAATTTAATGTCTATATTATAGAATGGATGTTTAAATTTTAGATAACAAGCATGTAAAGCTTGTCTTTGAATTATTTTATTAATTTTATTTTTATAAAATTTATTAATTATATAATTATTTTTAAATTGTTTATAAACTGGATCTCCAACAATACTATTTTGAATATATGATAAATGAACTCTAATTTGATGTGTTCTTCCTGTTTTTAATCTAATTCTTAAATAAGTGTGATTTCTAAAAATATTTTTTATAAAATATTTTGTTATTGCTTTTTTACCTAATGAATGAATTTTCATATAAACATGATTTTTTTTATATATACGTTTTATTGGATAATTAATTATCCCATTTTTTTTAATTATTCCATTTACAATCGCTTCATATTCTCTAATAATATTATGTTTTTTTAATTCTTTTTTTAAAAACATATATGAATTCATATTTTTTGCTATGATCATTAATCCTGTAGTATTTTTATCTAATCTATGTATAATACCTGCTCTAGGTACATCTCGTAGATATGGATAATAAAATAATAAAGAATTAAAAATAGTATTATTTTCATTTTTATTACCAGGATGAACAACTAAATTAGTTATTTTATTTATAACTAAAATATATTTATCATTATAAATTATATTTAAGTTTAAATTTTGTGCTTTCCATATATTTTTTTTATTTAAAATTAAAGGATTAAATATAATTATATCACCTAAAAAAATTTTTTTTTAGGAATATTTATAATATTATTATTTATTTTTACATTATTATTAATTATAATTTTTTTTATTTGTGATCTTGAAAATTGTATAATTTTCTTATTAAGAAATACATCTAATCTTTGTTGATTATATATTGAACAAACTTTTAATGTTAAATTTATATATTTCATATGTTTAATATTTTAATATAAAAATTGATTTAGTATATATTAGTATATAATGTTAGTTTTTTAAAAGAAGAAAATGAAAATTTTTATAAAAAACAAATTTTTTTTTATTAATATTTTAATATGTATATTGTTAGTATTTACAACTAATTGTGAATATCATTCAATCTTAAAAAAAAAAAATTTAAATATTTCATTAAAACATGGCTATTTAGAAGCTATAAAAACTTTAACTCATAAAGAGTATGATAAAGCTTTAATTAAATTTAGTAATTTATATGTTAATTACCCATATAATATGTATACTGAAAAAATTTTAGTATATTTAATTTATTTAAATTATCTTCATAAAGATTTTTTAAATGTTTTAGAATTATCCGAAGAATTTATGGAATCATATAATATATCTGCGTTTATTAGTTATGTTTTTTATGTAAGAATTCTATCGGAAATATCTTTAGATTCTAATAATTTAATCCAAAATTTTTTTAAAATAAATAGAAATGATTGTAATCCTTTTTATACTCAATTAGCTATTCATGATACAAAAATATTTATTAAAAATTTCCCTAAAAATATATATACTAATATTTTAAAAAAAAAATTAATTCATATGGAAAAAAGAATACAATTTTTCGATTTAAATATTATAAATTTTTTTTTTAAAAAAAAAAATTATATAGCTACTATCAATAGATGTTTAATTTTTTTAAAAAAATATTCTTCTAGTAAGAATATATATTTTGTTAGAAAAATTTTAAAAGATTCATATAATAAAATGTTATTAAAAAAATAAAATATAAAAAAACTTAATATTAAATAATATTAAGTTTTTAAACCTTTATCTTAAAATTTCTATATTTGTTATTAATAATTTTTTAATTTTATTAAAAATATCAATTATTTTCATTTTTTTATCTTTATCAATTAAAATAACTAAATTATTAATATAATCTAAATATTTTTTAACTTTTTTAGTATTATTTTGAGAATTTTCAATTAAATAAAAATATAATTTTGGATTTGTTGAAAAAAAATTTTTTAAAATTAACGAATTTAAATAATATATAGGTTTTGATAAAATACAAACTTCATTTAATGATATTTTTGTTTTTTTTAAAAAAATACCATATATTAATGTAAAAAAATATTTTAATGATTCTATAAAAAAAATATATTTATCATGTTCTATTATATTCATATGTTTAATTTGTAATCCCCAAGTTTCTATTTGTTTTAAAAACCAAGAATAGTACTTCTCTTTACGTCCATAACAATATATTATTGTTTCCTTAAATAGATAATTTTCTTGATAATTAAATAAATAATATAAGCCTAAAACAGGACCTTTATATATTTTTAATATTTTTGTCATAAATATTTCTTTTATAGGGGATAAATCAACTAAAATACAATTTTTAGGTAAAAGACATAATTTTTTAATTAATTTTTTAAAAAAAAATTTTGATATATCTAAAATAATCATACCTATATTTTCAAATAAAGAAGTAATATTATCAATATTAATTTTTTTTTCTTCTATATAATTAACATTATATTCAGTTATAGTTAACATTTTTTTAAATAAAATACTTATTTTTTTATGATGACTAATAATTAATATTTTTGAGAAATTAGGTTTTATTTTTTTAAATATTTTTATTTTTTCATATGAATATGATTCATTAATAATACGATAAAATATATCTTCAATAAAATTAGGAGACATTCCTTTTTTTTTTGCTTCTTTTTTTTTTAAATTAATTATATATCTTTCTCTTTCTGGAACATAAAGTGGTAAACCATGTTTATTTTTTATTAATCCTATTTGTTTTACTAATTTTAATCTTTCTGATATTATATTTAATAACTTTAAATCTAAAATATCAATTTCATTACGTAATAAATTTAGTTTATTTAACATATTTTTTATAATTATATAATAATAATATTATTTTATAATAAGCGTTGTTTAAGAATTAAATCTAATTCAGTATTAATTTTATATAAAATATTTTTTGTTGTTTGTAAATTTATACATCCATCTGTAATTGATATTCCATATTTTAATTTTTTATAATTTTGAATATTTAAAATTTGATTTCCTTCTTTAATATAACTTTCAAGCATTATACCTATAATAGAATTATTTCCTTCTTTAATTTGTGAAATTATTGACTGTATAACTAAAATTTGTTTTTTAAAATCTTTATTAGAATTTCCATGACTACAATCTATCATAATTTTAGGTTTTAAATTTACTTTTAATAAAGCTTTTTCACATTCTAATATATTAGATTTATCATAATTAGGTTTTTGTCCTCCTCTTAAAATCAGATGACAATTTTTATTTCCTTTAGTATCAATAATACAAATTTTACCATTATTATCTAAACTAATAAAATGATGCTCTATAGCAGAGGCTTGAATTGCATTTATAGCAGAAAAAATATTACCATTGATATTATTTTTAAACCCTACAGGTATTTTAACTAATGAAGCTATTTCTCTATGTATTTGTGATTCTACAGTACGTGCTCCAATAGCTATCCAACTTAAAAGATCATCAAGATATCCTAATGTATTAGGATCTAATATTTCTGTTGCTAATGGGATATTATTCTGAACTAATTTAATTAATAATTTTCTTGCTAAATATATCCCCTTGTTTATATTAAAGGAATGATCCATATATGGATCATTAATTAATCCTTTCCATCCTAAAATAGTTCTAGGTTTTTCAAAATAGACTCTCATTACAAGATATATATTATTATTAATTTTAGAAAACATTTGTTTTAAAAATTTACTATATTCTATTGCTTCATCAATATTATGAATAGAACAAGGCCCACAAATAATTAATAATCTATGATCTTTACCTGAAATAATATTTGATATAATTTTACGTGAATTTAATATTTGTTCTTTTTTTTCTTGAGATAACGGTAATTTTTTTCTTAATTCGTTAGGAGTTATTAAATATCTTTTATTTTTAAAATAAATGTTTTGCATAATAAAATATCCATAGATAAAAATATTATTGCATATAAATAACATATTTATTCTATAAAATTCAATTTAATTTATTTAAATTTGAAACTTAAATAAAATTTTATTTTATAGTTAAAATATTAGAAATATTCTTTATAATAATAAATATATAATTTATATAAATGATAATGAGGAAAATTATATATGAATAAAGCAATACAAAAAAATTTAATAGAATCTATACAATTAGATAAATTTGCAGAACATGCTTATTTAAATTATTCTATTTATGTAATTTCTGATAGAGCATTACCTCATATCGGGGACGGATTAAAACCAGTACAAAGAAGAATTATATATGCTATGGCTCAATTAGGATTAAAATCTATATGTAAATTTAAAAAATCAGCTAGAACAATTGGTGATGTTATTGGAAAATATCATCCTCATGGAGATGTAGCATGTTATGAAGCAATGGTTTTAATGGCACAATCGTTTTCTTATAGATATCCTTTAATAGAAGGACAAGGTAATTGGGGTTCTCAAGATGATCCTAAATCATTTGCAGCAATGAGATATACAGAAGCTCGTTTATCAAAATATTCTGATATATTATTAGGCGAAGTAGAAAAAGGTACTGTAAGATTTATCCCTAATTTTGATGGAACATTATTTGAACCTAAAATATTACCTGCATGTTTACCTAATATTATTTTAAATGGATCAACAGGAATAGCAGTGGGTATGTCAACAGATATTCCTCCTCATAATATTAAAGAAATATCTAATGCTATAATTAAATTAATTGACTATCCTAAAATAAAATTAAATGAAATTTTAAATATAATTCAAGGTCCAGATTTCCCTACCGGAAGTGAAATTATAACACCTAAAGATGAAATTTATAAAATATATGAAAAAGGTAAAGGTTCTATTAAATTAAGAGCATCATGGCAGATAAAAGATAATAAAGTTATTATTACATCATTACCTTATCAAATTTCTGGAATACGTATTATTGAACAAATTACTACACAAATAAGAAATAAAAAATTACCAATGATTGATGAAATTAGAGATGAATCTGATTATGAAAATCCTACTAGGATAGTTATTGTTATTCGTAGTAATTTTAATTATTTAAAAATAGAACAAATTATGTACCATTTATTTTTTCTTACTGATTTAGAAAAAAGTTATCGTATTAATTTAAATATGATAGGTTTAAATAACAAACCTGCTGTAAAAAATTTAATAGAAATATTGTCAGAATGGATTATCTTTAGACGGAAAATAGTACAAAAACGTTTAAATTTTAATTTAAAAAAAATACATAGAAGATTACACATAATTACAGGATTATTAATTGTTTATTCTAATTTAGAAGAATTTATAAAAATTATTCGTTTAAATCCAAATCCTGATTTTATTTTTAAAAAAAAATTTAATCTTACTGATATACAAATAGAAACATTATTAAACTTTAAATTACGTTCTCTTTCATTTATAGAAAAAAAAAAATTAATAGATGAAAAAAAAAAATTAGAAATAGAATATAAAAATATTGAAAAAATATTATTTTCAAAAGAAAATATGAATTTATTGTTAAAAAAAGAAATATTATTAGCTGCAAATAATTATGGTAATACACGTCGTTCAATACTTAAAAAAAGAAAAGAAGCAAAATTATTAAATGAATCTGAATTAATTTTAAATGAACCAATTACTATTATTTTATCTAAAATGGGCTGGATTAGGTGCGCAAAAGGTCATACTATAGATCCTTTAAATTTAAATTATAAATCAGGAGATTCTTTTTTATTATCAGTCAAAGGAAAAAAAAATCAAACTATAGTAGTTTTAGATTCTAAAGGACGTAGTTATAGTATTGATCCATTTTCTTTACCTGCTGCACGTAGTAGTGGGGAGCCATTAAATGGGAAAATAAATATTTCACAAGGATCTATAATCAAAAGTTTATTAATGGAACCTAATAATAAAGAAATTATACTTTCTGCTAATTCTGGTTATGGTTTTATATGTAAATTTCATGACTTAATAGCATGTAATAGAAATGGTAAATTATCTATTATTTTATCAGAAAATGCAGAAATACTACCTCCATTAGTGATCCAAAATGAAAATAATAAGATATTAGTGATTTCTTATTTAAATAAATTTTTATTATTTTCTATTAGTGAAATCCCTAGATTATCTCGTGGAAGAGGGAATAGATTAATTTTTATTAAAAATAAAGATTTTATTCAAAAAAAAGATAAATTAAAATGGATTTTTCTTATAAATAAGAATTCTGTAATTTATATAAAAACAAAAAGTGAAATATTTAAACTAGATTATAAAAAATTAAAAATTTTTCTTTCAGTTAAGGGAGAAAAAGGATTTTTTTATAAAAATTTTAAAAATATTAAAGATATTATTATAAAATAAAAAAATAATATTTATAAAAAATAATTTAGTTTTTTAAAAATGTTTATATAAACTATATAATTATTTAATTCATAAAATATTTTTCATGTTACAATATATCTAAAATAAATTTAAAATTTAAAAATAATATTTTATGTAAAAATATTATTTATTTTAAATTATTTATAATTTTTTATTAAAAAATTTATTTAAGATAAAAAAATAAATATATTAAATAATATTATCATTATTTTTTTATAAAATTATAAACATATATTTATTCATATTTTTATATTTTAAAATTTTAGGTGGTTTAATAATATGAGAGTATTGAAATTTGGTGGGACATCTTTAAAAAATGCAGAAAGATTTTTATTAGTAACTAATATAATTAAACGTATTTATTTAAAAAATGAAAAAATAGCTGTAGTCCTATCTGCTCCCGCAAATATTACAAATATTTTAGAAAAAATGATAGAAAAATCTATAAAAGAAAAAAATTATAAACAAGATATAATTTATCTAAAAGATTTTTTTATAAAAATAGTCAATAATTTTAAAGAAAATATAAAAAATCTAGATATTAATATTATAAATAATAAAATAAATAAAATTATTAATAAAATAGAAAAATTATTAAATGGTATTAATTTAATTAATTATTGTCCTGATATTATCAAAGCAAAAATTTTATCACAAGGTGAAAAATTTTCTATTATTTTATTAGAATATTTATTAACAATAAAAAAATATAGAATATTTATCATCTCTCCTAAGAAATATTTATTAGCATATGGAAATTATTTAGAATCTACAGTAGATATTAATTTAACTTCAAAAAATATTCAAAATATTAATTTAACAAATATTGATATAATGTTAATGCCTGGTTTTTCTGCTGTTAATAAAAAAAAACAAACAGTTTTATTAGGTAGAAATGGTTCTGATTATTCTGCTGCAATATTAGCTGTTTGTTTAAAAGCTAAATGTTGTGAAATTTGGACTGATGTAGATGGTATATACACAGCAGATCCAAATATAATACCAAATACACAATTATTAAAATTTATTTCTTATAAAGAAGCTATAGCATTAGCATATTTTGGTGCAAAAGTGATTCATTATAAAACTTTAGCCCCGATATTAAAGAAAAATATACCTTGTATTATTAAAAATATAGTTAATTTAAACTCAGACGGTACTATAATTAATAATTTTAATATTAAAAACCATATTTTACCAAAAATTAAAGGAGTTACAGAATTAAAAAATATATCAATATTAAATATATATGGAGATAAAAATAAACAAATTAAAAGTATTATATCAAGAATATTATTTTTTGTATTTAATTTAAAAATATCTATTTATTTTATTACTCAATCTTCAGAAGATTGTAATATCAATATTTTACTATCAAATAAAAATTTAAATAAATTAAAGAATTTATTAGAAGATGAATTTTATTTAGAATTAAAATATAATTTGATTAAATCAATTAAAATAATTAAAAATTTATCATTAATTACATTAGTAAATAATAATATTAATCACTCTACAAATATAATTTCTAAATTTTTAAATATTTTTAAAATAACAAATATTAACATATTTGCTATATCACAAAATATTTTTCAAAATTATATCTCTGTTGCGATAAAAGAAAAATATGCAAAAAATATTATAGAAATAACACATAAAATATTATTTCATAAAGAAAAAATATTAGAAATTTTTATAATAGGTACTGGAAGTATTGGGAGTACTTTATTAAAACAAATTTATCAAAATAAATGTTATTTTAAAAATAAAAATATTTTTTTAAAAATTTGTAGTATTATAAATACAAAAAATTTTTTATTTAATTTTAATGGTCTTAATATAGAAAATTGGAAAAAAGAAATCAAAAATAATACTTATGACAATATAATAAAAAAATTATTAAAAAAATCTAAAACATATAAATTTATTAATCCAGTAATTATTGATTGTACTTCTTCACAAGAAGTTGCAGATCAATATATAAATTTTTTATATCATGGTTTTAATATAATTGCTACTAATAAAAAAGCAAATTCTACCACAATAGAATATTATAATCAAATACGTTTTACAGCAAGTAAATTAAATTTAAAATTTTATTATGAAACAAATGTTGGAGCTGGATTACCAGTAATTAATACACTACAAAATATTTTAAAAACAGGTGATAAAATTATTAATTTTATTGGAATTTTATCTGGTTCACTTTCGTTTATTTTTGGTAAATTAGAAGAAGGTGTTACTTTATCTCAATCAATAATAATGGCTCAAAAAATGGGTTTTACAGAACCAGATCCACGAACAGATCTTACAGGAATAGATGTAGCTAGAAAATTACTTATATTAGCTAGAGAAATTGGTTTTAATATAGAATTAAATGATATTATTATTGAATCAATTATTCCTGATAAATTTAATAAACAAAAATCTCTTACAAAATTTTTTAATTCTTTAGCAGAAATAGATAAAATTTATATAAAAAAAATTAAAGAAGCAAGAGAGGATAATAAGGTATTACGTTATATTGGAAGTATAAATTCACAAGGTGTGTGCAAAGTAAAAATTATAAAAATTAACAATAATCATCCATTTTTTGAAATAAAAAATGGAGAAAATTCTTTTGCTTTTTATACTAATTATTATAAACCATACCCTTTAGTACTAAGAGGATATGGAGCTGGTAATAATGTTACTGCTGCAGGAGTCTTAATTGATCTATTACGTTTAATTTAATTAAAATATAAGGAATTATTATTTATGATTAAAATTTATTCTCCTGCTTCTATTGGAAATATTAATGTAGGTTTTGATACATTAGGTATAGCATTATCTAGAGTTGATAAAGGTATTTTAGGAGACTTAATAACAATTTCTTCATCTAATAAATTTATATTAATTAATAAAGGAATATTTATAAATGATTTACCAAAAAATAATTATGAAAATATTATTTTTCATTGTTGGACAAAATTTTGTGATAAAGTTGGGAAAAAAATTCCTTTAAAAATAATTTTAGAAAAAAATGTTCCTGTAGCATCAGGACTAGGTTCTAGTGCATGTTCAATAGTTGCATTTTTAAAAGCAATAAATTTATTTTATCATAATCCATTAAATAATATTGATTTATTAAAATTAATGGGAGAATTAGAGGGATTTTTATCTGGGAATATACACTATGATAATATAGTTCCATGTTTATTAGGAGGAATGAAATTAATATTAATTGATAATAAAAATAATTTAATTATTCAAAATATTCCAATTTTTAAAAATTGGTTTTGGGTAATTGCATATCCAGGAATTAAATTATCTACTTTTTGTTCTAGAAAAATTTTACCAAAACTATATAAAAAAGAAATTTTAATTAAACAAAATCAATATTTAGCAGGATTTATTAATGCTAGTCATACAAAACAAGAATTATTAGCATCTCAATTAATGAAAGATTTTATTGCCGAACCATACAGAAAATCTTTAATACCTAATTTTGAAAAAATTTCTTATACAGCAAAAAAATTAGGAGCATTAAGTTATGGAATTTCAGGATCAGGCCCAACAATATTTAGTATTTTTAATAACCTAAATTATGCACATAATATGGCTATATGGTTAAAAAAAAACTATTTAAAAAATAATACAGGATTTGTTTATATATGTAAAATTAATAATATAGGTACTCAAATTATGGAGAAAAAATGAAATTTTATAATCTTAATTCTCAAAAAGAAAATATAAATTTTTGTCAAGCCTTAAAAAAAGGGTTAGGAAAAAATCAAGGTTTATTTTTTCCTGGGGAATTACCTAAACTAAATCATAAAATAATTAATAAGATATTAAATCTCAATTTTATAGAAAAAAGTAGTTATATAATTTCATTATTTTTGGATGAAAAAGAAATTTCATGGGGTAATTTAAAATTACAAGTAGCTAAAGCATTTAATTTCCCATTATTATTAAACTTAATTGATAAAAATATTGCTTGTTTAGAATTATTTCACGGACCAACTTTAGCATTTAAAGATTTTGGTGTTCGTTTTATGGCTCAAATGCTAAATTTCTTTGATAATAAAAAAATTATTATTTTAACTGCTACTTCTGGTGATACAGGTGCCGCTGTTGCTCATGCTTTTCATAAAATGAAAAATATTGAAGTAGTTATATTATATCCTTATAAAAAAATTTCTATTTTACAAGAAAAATTATTTTGTACATTAGGAAATAATATAACAACAATTGCTATTAAGGGTAATTTTGATGATTGTCAAAAACTTATAAAAAAAATTTTTAATGATAAAGAGCTTAGTAATATTCTAAATTTAAATTCAGCAAATTCAATTAATATTAGTAGATTGATAGCTCAAATATGTTATTATTTTGAAGCTTTTACACAAATTCCTTTAAATAAAAGAAAAAAAAAAATAGTTTTTTCAGTACCTAGTGGTAATTTTGGTAATTTAACTGCTGGATTAATAGCAAAAACAATGGGACTACCTATATATAAATTTATAATAGCAACTAATATAAATGATACAATACCTAGATTTTTAAATAAAGGATATTGGAAACCAAAAAAAACAATAGCAACATTATCTAATGCAATGGATGTTAGTATCCCTAATAATTGGCCTCGAATTATAGAAATTTTTAATAAAAATAATTGGGATTTAAATAAATTAGAATCTTTTGCGATTACAGATAAACAAACAACAAAAACAACAATAAATTTTTTTAAAAAATATAAATATATTTTAGAACCCCATTCATCTGTTAGTTTTTGTGCATTAAAAAAACAAATCTTAAAGGAAGACACGTTTAACATATTTCTTGGTACTGCACATCCTGCTAAATTTCAAAATTATATTTATAATACATTACATCAAAAAATATTATTACCTAAAATTTTAATTGATTGTATAGAAAAAAAAAATTTATCTCATATATTATCTAATGATTTTAATCATTTAAAAAATTTTTTAATAAAAAATTATGTAATTTAAATTTATTTTAATAAATAATTATGATAATAAACAAATTAATTTATAATCCTCAATATTTTATATTATTTCAAGTCTTTGCCATAACTATTAGTTGTTTAGTAATATTAATATCATTTTTTTTAGGAGGTCGTTCTTATGGTATAGATAAACAAATTCCATTTGAATCAGGAGTTTGTTCTTATGATCTTTCTCCAATTAAAATACATATTAATTTTTATTTAATAGCAATATTTTTTATAATCTTTGATATTGAATCTTTATATTTATATTTATGGGCTCTTACTATTAAAGTAATAAAATTAGAAGGTTTTATTGAAGGAATTTTATTTATTTTTACTATTTTAATAACTTTATTTTATTTATTTAAAACAAAAGCCCTACATTGGCAATATAAAAACCATTAATTATATTCAATTAAAATACATAATAAAATGAAATATATTCTAAATAAAATTAAAAATAATAAAAAAAATTATCCTTTAGAAAGTAAAAAAAATATTGATACAGATCCTTTAACTGATCAAATTAGTAAAAATATTTTTTTAGGTAATTTAAAAAAGATTACACATAAAATTATTAATTGGGGAAGAAAAAACTCTTTATGGCCTTATAATTTTGGATTATCTTGTTGTTATGTTGAAATGACTACGTCATTTACATCTATTAATGATATTTCCCGTTTTGGTTCTGAAGTATTAAGAGCATCTCCAAGACAAGCTGATTTTATGGTAATAGCAGGGACATGTTTCTTAAAAATGGCTCCTATTATACAAAGATTATACGATCAAATGTTAGAACCTAAATGGGTAATCTCTATGGGATCTTGTGCTAATTCAGGAGGAATGTATGATATATATTCTGTAGTACAAGGAGTTGATAAATTTTTACCTGTAGATGTTTATATACCAGGATGCCCTCCTAGACCAGAATCATATATACAAGCATTATTATTATTACAAAAATCTATCAATTATGAAAGACGTCCTTTATCATGGGTTATAGGAGATCAGGGTATTTATAAAGCTAAATTAAAATCGTCTAATAAATTTTTTAATGACAAAAATTTTAAATTTAAATCAATAAAAAATATATAATATTATATTTAATAATAGGATCTATTATGAATAATTTTTTTGATAATATAGTTAAAAAAATAGGAGATGCACATAATAAATTTTTTTATAAGAAAAATATAGAACCTATCATAAATGAATTAAATAAAAAATTTAATTTTGAAGATTTTATTATACAAAATAATTTTACTAATAAAATGCCATTAACTATTTGGATTAGACCAAAAGATTTAATAAAATTTATAAAATTTTTTTCTAAAATAGATAATCCATATAATATGTTATATGATATGCATGGTATAGATGAAAGATTACATTTTAATAAATTTAATTTAATGAAAAAAATGGATTTTTCATTATTTTATTATTTGATATCTATTAATAGAAATTCTGATATTATTATAAAAATTCCTTTAAAAGAAAATGATTTAAATATAAATACTATTACAAATTTTTTTAAAAATGCTAATTGGTATGAAAGAGAAATTTGGGAAATGTTCGGAATTAATTTTCTTAATCATCCTAATTTATCACATATATTATTACCAAAAAATTGGAATTATGGTTTTCCTTTACGTAAAGATTTTCCTTCTAGAGCAACTGAATGTACACCTTATTTCTTAACAAAAGAAAAATATAAGAAAGATATTGAATCTACTAAATTTAATCCAGAAAATTATAATTTTTCAATAAATAATAAATTAAATAATTATATGTATCTAAATTTAGGGCCTAATCATCCGTCAGTTCATGGTGCTTTTAGAATAATATTACAATTATCTGGTGAAGAAATTGTACAGTGTATCCCAGAAATAGGATTCCACCATAGAGGAGCAGAAAAAATAGCAGAGAGACAAACATGGCATACATACATACCATATACAGATAGAATTGAATATTTAGGTGGTTGTATAAATGAAATGCCTTATATTCTTGCGATAGAAAAATTAGCTAATATTTCAGTTACAGATAGAATTAAAGTTATTAGAATTATGTTATCTGAATTATTTCGTATTAATAGCCATTTATTATGTCTATCTACCTTTATGCAAGATTTAGGTATAATGACTCCTATATTTTTAGTTTTTACAGATAGACAAAAAATATATGATATAATTGAAGCTATTACAGGAGCTAGAATGCATCCTGCTTGGTTTAGAATAGGAGGTTTAGCACAAGATTTACCTAATGGCTGGGATATTTTAGTAAAAAGATTATTAAATTGGTTACCTAAACGATTAAATATGTATAAAAAAGTGGCACTAGAAAATAGTATTTTAATATCTAGATCTAAAAATATAGCTTCTTATAATAGAAAAGAAGCTATATCTTGGGGAATTACTGGGACAGGATTAAGAGCTACTGGGTTAAATTTTGATATTCGTAAATGGAGACCTTATTCAGGATATGAAAATTTTGATTTTGATATTCCTATAGGACAATATAATATTAGTGATTCTTATTCAAGAATTTTATTAAAATTTGAAGAAATTTGGCAAAGTTTACATATTATTAAACAATGTTTAAATAATATGCCTTCAGGACAATATAAAGTTGATCATCCTTTAACAACTCCACCACCAAGAGAAAGAATGTTAAATAATATAGAAAATTTAATTCATCATTTTGTTCAAGTTTCTTGGGGGCCATTAATACCTGCCAATGAATCATTTCAAATGATAGAAGCTACAAAAGGAATTAATAGTTATTATTTAATTAGTGATGGAAATACTATAAGTTATAGAACACGAATTAGAACACCTAGTTTTGCACATTTACAACAAATACCATCTGTTATTCAGGGTAATTTAATATCAGATTTAATTACTTATTTAGGTAGTATTGATTTTGTTATGTCTGATGTAGATCGTTAAAAAGTATAATATAATGAATAAAAAAATAACTAATAATATAAATATATTTTTAAGTAAAAAAGAATTAAAAATAATTGATAAAATTAAAAGTCATTATGAATCTAATAATGCAGCTATTATTGAAATATTAATATTTTTTCAAAAAAAATATGGATGGATATCTAATAATAATATTATTATTATTTCTAATCTTTTAGATGTAAATCCTTCTGAAGTTGATAGTATAGCAACATTTTATAGTCAAATTTTTAGATCTCCAGTAGGTAAATATGTTATTAAATATTGTGATAGTGTTGTTTGTTATATTACTAAATATAACAAAATTTTAAAATATATTCAAAAAAAATTAAATATTAAACCAGGACAAACAACATCTAATAAATTATTTACTTTAATACCTATTTGCTGTTTAGGACATTGTGAAAATAGTCCAGTTATAATGATTAATGAAAAAATTTATACTTCATTATCTATTAATTATATAAATCAAATATTGGATAATTATATTAATGAAAATAATAAATCCCAATCCAGAAACACATCCTCTAACATGGCGTATTAAGAAAAATAAAACAATTTTTTTAAAAGAATATATAAAAAAAAATGGTTATCAAATTTTAAAAAATAGTTTATTAAAACATTCTCCTCAAGATATTATTAATATAGTGAAACAATCAAAATTAAAGGGGAGAGGAGGGGGAGGATTTTATACTGGATTAAAATGGAGTTTAATCCCCCAGAAAAAAAATGACAAAGAAATTCGTTATTTTTTATGTAATGCTGATGAAATGGAGCCAGGTACATATAAAGATCGGTTTTTAATGGAACATATTCCTCATCAATTAATAGAAGGTATTATTATTAGTGCTTTTGCTATTCAAGCTAATAAAGGATATATTTTTTTAAGAGGTGAATATATAAATTGTGCAAAAATTTTAAATATAGCTATAAAAGAAGCTTATAATTTAAAATTTTTAGGTAATAATATATTAAATAGTGATTTTAATTTTGATTTATATTTACATATAGGAGCAGGAAGATATATATGTGGAGAAGAAACAGCTTTAATTAATTCTTTAGAAGGAAAACGTGCAAATCCTAGATTTAAACCTCCGTATCCTGCAGCAGTTGGATTATGGGGTAAACCAACGTGTATTAATAATGTAGAAACTATATTTAATATACCTAGTATAATTCAATATGGACCACTTTGGTATAAAAATATATCTAAAAGTATATATGATAACGGAACAAAAATATTAGGTTTTTCTGGTAATGTAAAAAAACCAGGATTATGGGAATTGCCTTTTGGAATAACTGCTCGTGAAATTTTAGAAAAATATGCAGGTGGTATGAAAAAAAAATTTATATTTAAAGCCTGGCAACCAGGAGGAGCTGGAACTGGATTTTTAACAAAAAATCATTTAGATCTACCTATGGATTTTATAAGTATTAGTAAAGCAGGAAGTAGATTAGGGACAGGTATCTCTATGGCTATAGATCATACTATTAATATGGTATCTTTAGTTAAAAATTTAGAAATTTTTTTTGCTAGAGAATCTTGTGGTTTTTGTACTCCTTGTAGAGAAGGTTTACCTTGGATTGTTAAAATATTAAATAATTTAGAAAAAAAAAAAGGTAATAAGAAAGATATTTATCTTCTTAAAGATATAAGTCAACAATTAACAAATGGAGGTTCTTTTTGTGCTCATGCACCTGGAGCAATGGAACCTTTAAATAGTGCATTAAAATATTTTTTACATGAATTTGAATATGGAATTATTAATTAAATATTTTTATATAAAAATTATGTTTAATATATTATTTTTAATAAAAGTAAATATACTAAAATAATATGATGGAATGTATATTATGATTAATATTAATATAGAAGGTAAATTCTATAAAGTTAATGAAAAAGATAATTTATTAAAAATATGTTTATCTTTAGGGTTTAATGTACCATATTTTTGTTGGCATCCAATTTTAGGCAGTATTGGTTCATGTCGTCAGTGTGCTATAAAACAATATGATAATATGAAAAAAAATGGACAAATAATTATGTCCTGTATGTCTTCTCCGATAAAACAATTATATATTTCTATTAATGATCAAGATTCTATTAATTTCCGTAAAAAAAATATTGAATTATTAATGTTAAATCATCCACATGACTGTCCAATTTGTGATGAGGGTGGTAGTTGTCATTTACAAGATATGACTGTAATGACTGAACATTATATTCGTCGATATAAATTTTCTAAAAGAAAATATAAAAATCAATATTTAGGTCCATTTATATCACATACAATGAATCGTTGTATTACATGTTATCGTTGTTTAAGATTCTATAAAAATTATGCAGATGGTAAAGATTTTAATGTTTTTGGTTCAAAAAATAATATTTATTTTGGAAGATATTTAGATGGTATATTAGAAAGTCCATTTTCTGGAAATTTAATTGAAATTTGTCCTACAGGAGTTTTTACTGATAAAACTTATAATATAAATTATTCAAGAAAATGGGATTTGCAATATGCTCCCAGTATTTGTCAAAATTGTTCATTAGGATGTAATATTTTTGTAGGAGAACGTTATGGACAACTATCTAGTATACAAAATAGATTTCATGAAAAAATTAATCATTATTTTCTTTGTGATAAGGGTTATTTTGGGTATGGATATACTTTTTTAAAAAGTAATCCTATTAAAATAATATATTATAAAGATAATAAAAAATTAATTTTAAATAATAAAAAAATTATTAAAAAAATTACTAATTTAATCTTAAAATCAAAAAAAATAATTGGAATTGGCTCACCTCGAGCAAGTATAGAAAGTAACGTTATTTTAAAAAAATTAGTGGGAAAAAATAATTTTTATTTAGGTATTTTAGAAAATGAAAAAAAACAAATTAATAATATTATTAAAATAATACAAAATAAAAATATATATTTTCCTACATTATCTGAAATAGAAGATTATGATGCTATTTTAATATTAGGAGAAGATTTAACAAATACTAATCCAAGAGCTGCCTTAGCTGTAAGACAAGCTATAAAAAATAATTTTAATTTTAAAAAATATAAAAATATTCCTTATTGGCATGCTGATGCAATTTTAAATTTTAAAAATAAATTTTTTAATCCATTATTTATAACAAGTAACGATAAAACATTATTAGATGATATATCTTCATGGAATTATTACGCACCTACTTTAGATCAATCTGAATTTGGGTTTATATTAGCTAATTATATTGAAAATAAAAATATTAATTCTAATTTAAATAATAAAAATTTAAAAAATCAAATTTTAAAAATAAAGGAAACATTATTAAATGCTAAAAAACCCTTAATTATTTCTGGTACTGGATCAAGTTCTATAGAATTAATTTCAGCATCTTATGCTATAGCTAAAGCATTAAATAAAAAAAAAAAAAATATAGGTTTATTTTATGTATTAAATAAAGTAAATAGTATGGGAATTGGTTTAATTAAAGGAAAATCTTTACATGATTTATTTCTAAAAAATAAATTTAACAATTATATTGATATAGATACAATTATTATTATGGAAAATGATTTATATTTTTATGAAGAAAAAAATAAATTAAATAATTTTTTTAAAAATATTCCTAACATAATTGTTTTAGATCATATTTTGACTAAAACTATGAGACAAGCTAATATAATATTACCAGTATCAAATTTTTTAGAAAGTAGTGGGACTGTAATTAATAATGAATGTAGAGCACAACGATTTTTCCAAGTATATAAACCATCCTTTTATAATAAAAAAAATAATAGAAAATCTAGTTGGCAATGGATATATCAAATATATGCACAATTAAATAATTTAAATAAAAAAATTACATTAGATGAAATTATTAAAAAATGCGAAGAATATATCCCAATACTTAATGGTATTCATTTAGCATCATATTATTCTAATTATAAAGTATATAATAGAAAATTCGCCAGATCTTCGATCAGATTGAGTGGTAGAACATCTATATTATCTAATATTAATGTACATGAACCTAAACAACCAGAAGATAAAGATACTATTTTTAATTTTTCTATGGAAGGAAATTATAATTCAAATATTAATTGTACTCAAATTCCATTTTTATGGTCTCCTGGATGGAATTCTTCTCAAGCATTACATAAATTTCAAAAAGAAATAGGAATTTCTTCAAAATATGGCTCTACAGGATTTAAAATTTCTCAAAAAAAAACTTGTAAAATAAATTTTAAAAAAAAAAATTATGATAACAAATTTATTATATCTAATAAATTAATAATTATTTCTCATTATACTTTATTTAATAGTAATAGTTTAGTACAAAAATCATCTTTAATACAAAAGTATTTTCCTAATCATTATGTTTTTTTAAATAAAAAAGATGCTGACAAATTAGGAATTTTAACTAATAATTTAGTTGAATTACATTGTTTAAACAATGTTTTTATATTAAAAGTATGTATTTCAGAATTTTTACATCAGGGATTAATTAGTATGCCATTAGGAGCAAAAGAAATTTCATTATCCTTTTTAGGAAAAACTATTGAAAAAATAAAGGTATTAAAATGATTTTATTTTCTTTTTTTAATAATATAGAATTAAGATTTTTATTAAAAATAATATTTATATTATTATTATTAATAATCAGTGGTGCTTTTTTAAGTTTTGCTGAAAGGCGTATATTAGCTTTATTTCAAAATCGTTATGGACCTAATAGAGTTGGATTATATGGATGTTTACAGATATTAGCAGATATGATAAAAATTTTTTTTAAAGAAGATTGGACCCCAAATTTTTCAAATAAATTATTATTTAATATTTCTCCAATTATAGCTTTTAATACATTATTATCTGTATTTGCTACATTACCAATTACTCCTAAATTAATGATATCTAATTTAGATATTGGGATACTTTTTTTTTTTATGATGGCTAGTCTTTCTATTTACTCTATTCTATTTGCAGGATGGGCAAGTAATAATAAATATGCTTTATTAGGAACAATAAGAGGTGTTGCTCAAATAATAAGTTATGAAATTTTTTTAGGTTTATCCTTAATGGGTATCGTTTGTCAAACAGGATCATTTAATTTATATGATATTGTTTATTATCAATATAAATATTGTTGGAATATTATTCCCCAATTTTTTGGTTTTATACCCTTTTTTATTTCTTCTATTGCATTATGTCATAGATATCCTTTTGATCAACCAGAAACAGAACAAGAACTTATTGATGGTTATCATATTGAATATTCTGGTATGAAGTTTGGTCTTTTTTTTATAGGAGAATATATTAATATTATAGTTGTATCTTCTTTAATTGTAATTTTATTTTTTGGAGGGTGGTTAGGTCCATTTTTTCCACCTATAATATGGTATTTAGGAAAAACTTTTATATTTATATTATTATTTTTTTTAATAAGAGCATCATTACCTAGACCTCGTTATGATAAAGTAATGTATTTTAGTTGGTTTACATGTTTACCATTAACATTAATTAATCTCGTTATTACTGCATTTTTTGTAATACTTAAATAAGTAAATTTTAAAAATAATGAAAATAAAAAAATTTTTTAAAGGTTTAATAAGTCAAATAAGAAGTATTTTTTTAGTATGGATTAATCTCTTTAAAAAAAGAGAGACTATAATGTATCCAGAAGAAAAAATTTATTTACCACCAAGATATAGAGGAAGAATTATACTAACATCTGATGTTAATAATAATGAACGTTGTGTTGCTTGTAATCTTTGTGCAGTATCATGTCCAGTTGGGTGTATAAGTTTAAAAAAAACAGTAAGTAAAAACGGAAGGTCTTATCCAAAATTTTTTAGAATTAATATATCTAGATGTATTTTTTGTGGATTTTGTGAAGAATCCTGTCCTACAGGAGCAATACAATTAATCCCAGATTTTGAATTATGTGAATTAAATAGAAAAGATTTAATTTATGAAAAAAATGATTTATTAAAAAATAATCAAGGAAAATATACTAAATATAATTTTTATGATATTTCGGGGGTTAATATTAAAAATAATGATAATAAAAAAAATAAAGATTTAAATATTGAAGTTGATATTAAAAATATCTTACCATAATTTTTAAATTTTAAAAAGGAATTACATATGGAAATAATATTTTATACTTTAGAATTAATATCAATAATTTTCATATTTTTAATTATTATTAGTATTAATCCTATTTATTCACTATTATATTTTTTAATTTCATTAATTTCAATATCATGCATATTTTTTATTTTAGGAGATTATTTTGCAGGTTCATTAGAAATTATTATTTATACAGGAGCTATTGTTATTCTATTTATATTTGTTTTAATGTTTTTAGATTATAAAAATATTAAATTAGAAGAAGAAAAAATATTTTTAAAAAAAATATTTTTTTTATTTATTATGTTATTTTTAACTTTAGTATTTTTTATACTTATATTTTTTATTTTAAAAAAAACATATAATAAAAAATATATTTTTATGAATTTTATTAATATAAAAGATATTGGTATTAATTTATTTACACAATACAAAATTATTGTAGAATTAATATCAATACTTTTATTATCTGCAATAATTACTGTGTTCCATATAGGTAAAACACAAGAATAATAAAAAATTATTTTTAAAATCTAAAATAATAGAAGAGTATAAAATGATACCTTTATATCATGTTTTAATATTTATTATCGTAATATTTATTCTTGCATTAACAGGAATAATTATTCGAAATAATATGTTATATATTTTAATTTTTACTGAAATCATGATTAATTCTGCAGCACTATCATGCATAATTTCTGGTAATTATTGGAAACAAACAGAAGGAGAAATTATGTATATTATATCAATTAGTATATCAGCTATAGAAACTTGTATAAATTTAATTTTATTAATAAAATTATATCATTATAAAAATAATATTAATATTGATTCAATTAGTGAGATGAATGGATGAAATTTCTTTTTTTAATTATTTTAATGCCATTAGTTAGTTTTTTAATACTATCATTATTTTCAAATTATCTTAATAAAACTCAAATTTCAATTATTGGAGTTAGTTTTGTAGGAATAAGTGCAATTCTTACATTAATTATAGGATTTATTTTTATAAAAAATAATATTTTATTATATCAACAAACTTTATGGAAAATATTAAATATTGATTATTTATATATTGATTTTTCTCTATATTTAGATAAATTATCTTTAATTATGTTATTACTCATTACTTGGGTCGGATTTATAATTCATATTTTTTCAATTTGGTATATGGAAAATAAAGAAGGATATTCTAGATTTTTTGCATATACTAATTTATTTATTTCAAATATGATATTATTAATTTTAGCTAATAATTTTATTTTAATGTTTTTTGGATGGGAAGGGGTAGGAGTATGTTCCTATTTATTAATAGGATTTTTTAATAAAAAATCAAAAAATGGATTATCTGCTATAAAAGCATTTCTAATAACTCGTTTTAGTGATATTTTTTTAATTATTGGAATTTTTTTTATATTTAAAGTTTTTAATACTTTAAGTTTTTCTAAAATATCATATTTAATAACATCTTCCCCTATTTATTATAAAGCATATTATTTGAAAATTATTTCTATAATGTTAATTATAGGATCATTAGGAAAATCTGCTCAATTTCCATTAAATACTTGGTTAATAGATGCTATGGTTGGACCAACACCCGTATCATCAATGATACATGCCGCTACTATGGTTACAGCAGGAGTTTATTTAATATTACGTAATAATATATTATTTTTGATGAATAATAATATACTTTTTTTAACTAGTATTATAGGATCAATAACTTTATTATTATCTGGTTGGTCTGCATTAACACAAAATAATATAAAACGTATTTTAGCTTATTCTACAATGAGTCAACTGGGATATATGTTTTTAGCATTAGGAATTCATTCATTTCATGCTGCTTTATTTCATATAATAGCTCATGCTTTTTTTAAAGCATTACTTTTTTTATGTGTTGCATCTATTATTACTTCATGTAATAACCAACAAAATATATTTAAAATGGGAGGGATAAAAAAATATTTTCCCTTTATATATTATTGTTTTTTATGTGGTGCTATATCTTTAGCATCATTACCTTTTATAACAATGAGTGGTTTTACTAAAGAAAAAATATTATATGAAATTTTAATAAATAATCATATTATATTATTTATAATTGGTATTATAGGTAGTTTTTTTACATGTTTATATACAATACGTATGATTTATATTATATTTTATGGTAAAAATAATATTTTACCTATTATTAATAATAAATTTACACATAATTTCCCATTAATAGTATTAAGTATACTTTCTAGCCATATCGGAATAAAGTTATTACCAATAAAAAATAATATTTTATTACCTAATAAAGTATTATTTAATAATAATTATTATAATCATATATTAGAAATAATATCTATTATTATATTTCTAATTAGTTTTATATTATATATATTTTATATTAAAAAAAATTATCTTATTAAAATAATTATTAATTATTATTATAAATTTTCTTTTATAAATAATTTTTTTTTACATGGATGTTATATAGATTTTATTTATAAAAAAATTTTTGTAAATATTTTTATGAAAATATTATTAATTATAAAAAATGATCCTATTGCTAAATTTATAGATTTTTTAACAATAAAAATGATCAATAAAATAGGAAATATATTATTATTAAGTCAAAATGGATATATTCGTTGGTATATATCATTAATATATTTAGGAATAATATTAATTATATTATATTTAATAATATTAATTAATAGTTAATATTAAATTTATAATAAAATTAATATTTTTATATAAAATATAATTAGGAAATTTTATGTTATTACCCTGGTTAATACTAGTACCTTTTATTAGTGGTTTATTTTGTTGGCAAAGTGAAAAAATAAATTTCAAATTACCTCGCTGGATATCTTTAATTTCTATTAGTTTTATCTTTTTATTATCAATTTTTGAATGTATTACATATAAAATTAATTATAATACAAAAACATTATTTATATATCCTGTTTGGATATCAGAATTTATATTTAACTGGATTCCTAGATTTGGAATAAATTTTCATTTGGCGATGGATGGATTATCATTATTAATGATTAATCTTACTGGGTTATTAGGTTTAATGGCAATTATATGTTCTTGGAATGAAATTAAAAAATGGCATGGTTTTTTTCATTTAAACTTATTATGGATTTTAAGCGCTGTTATTGGGGTATTTTTATCTGTAGATATGTTTTTATTTTTTTTATTTTGGGAAATTATGTTAATACCTATGTATTTTTTAATATCTTTATGGGGACATAAAGGGAAAAGCGGAAAAAGCCGTATAAAAGCAGCTACAAAATTTTTTATTTATACACAATCTAGTGGATTATTAATGCTATGTGGAATTTTATCTTTAGTTTTTTTAAATCAAAAAACAACTGGTATATTAACTTTTGAATATACTTCTTTATTAAATAATTATGTAAATTTAAAAACAGAATTTTTATTAATGTTATCTTTTTTTATTGCTTTTGCAGTGAAAATGCCTATCCTCCCATTTCATGGTTGGTTACCTGAAGCACATAGTCAAGCTCCTACAGCTGGTTCGGTTGATCTTGCTGGTATTTTATTAAAAACAGCTGCTTATGGTTTATTAAGATTTACTTTACCATTATTTCCTATATCATCTTTAAAATTTTCTTTTATTGCAATATTATTAGGAATGTCTGGTATATTTTATGGTTCTTTGATGGCTTGTATACAATCTGATATTAAAAAAATTATAGCATATACTTCTATTTCTCATATGGGATTTATTTTAATGGGAATTTATAGTCATAATAAATTAGCTTATCAAGGAGTCATTATACAAATGATATCACATGGAATTTCTGCTGCAGCACAATTTATTCTTTGTGGGCAAATATATGAAAGATTAAAAACAAGGAATATTAAATTAATGGGAGGAATTTGGAATAAATTAAATACATTACCAGGGTTATTTTTATTTTTTTCTTTAGCTAGTATTGGTATTCCTGGTACAGGAAATTTTATAGGAGAATTTTTAATTTTGCTAGGAACTTTTCATACATATCCTATATGTGCAAGTATTGCTTCTTTTAGTTTATTATTTTCTAGTATATATTCTTTAAATATGGTACAAAAAATTTTTTATGGGCCTAAAACTAAAATAAATATTATTATAAAAAATATGTTTTTAAGAGAAAAAATTATTATTTTTATACTTTTAATTTTATTATTAATTTTAGGATTTTATCCAAAAATTATTTTAAATATTTCATATTCTACTGTAAATAGTATTTATAATAGAATTATGTTACTTAATTATATATAAAATATATATATTTAATTTTAAATAAATTTATCAAATAAAATAGAATTTTTTTATGACTAAATCATTAATACCTTTAATTACTATTATTACATTTTTAATATTATTATTAATAAAAATATCTATTAAAAGAAATAATTTAACAAGTTTAATTATTACAATTTGGGGATTTATATTAACAATAATATCTATTTTTTATACTAAAAATAATAATTTTTCAATAAATTATTTATTTTTAAATGATATGTATTCAAATTTTTATATAATTATATTAATTTGTAATAATATTATAACATGTTTAATATCATATAAATGGTTATCTAATTTAAAATATAATAAAGATGAATTCTATTTATTAACAATAATATCTACTATGGGTAGTATTGTATTATTAAATTCAAATAATTTTATTTCTATGTTAGTAGGTATTGAATTAATATCTATACCTATATTTGGTCTAATAAGTTATAATATTAACTTAAAATATTCATTAGAAGCTAGTATTAAATATGTAATTTTATCTACTATTGCATCATCTTTTATAATACTTGGAATATCTTTTATTTACTTAGATAATGGAAATTTAAATTTTACATTTTTAATAAATCATTATTTATTTTATAATAAATTTTTAGTTAATTATTTAACTACAATTGGATTTTGTTTAATTTTAGTAAGTTTAAGTTTTAAATTATCAATAGTGCCATTTCATTTATGGACTTCTGATGTATATCAAGGAGCTCCTACATCGGTAACAATATTTTTAACTACATTTAATAAATTATCTATTTTTATATTTTTAGTAAAATTTTTAATTTATTTTACTCAAATTAATAATAATGAATATTTTTTATATAAAATATTAATAATATTATCAATATTATCTATAATTTTTGGTAATATTATGGGAGTTAAAACAAAAAATAACATTAAACGTTTATTAGCATATTCATCTATAGCCCATATTGGTTATATGTTAATAATTTTAATTTATAATCAAAAAAATACAATACATATTCTTTCATTAGAAATGATGGTAATATATATTATTGGATATATAGTAAATAATTTAGTAATTTTAGGAATAATAAGTTTATTTGAAAGTTTTAATTTTCAAGAAAAAAATATAGATAAATTATATTACTATCGAGGATTATTTTGGTATGATCCTATGCTTGCTTTTATATTTACAATTATGTTGTTCTCTTTAGCAGGTATTCCATTAACTATAGGGTTTATATCTAAATTTTATTTAATACTTTTAAGTATAAAAATGAAAATATGGTATTTAACTATTATTATTATATTAGGAAGTTCTGTAGGTTTATATTATTATTTACGAATTATTATTAGTTTATATTTAATACCATCTAAAGTAAATAGAGATTGGTATATTTCTAAAATAAAAAATAATAATTTTTATTTTTTTATTAAAAATTTATTTTTATTATTAACAATAATAATAATTATATTAGGTATTTATCCTGAATTTATTATTCATTATATTAAAAATTTAATTTAGATTAAAATTATTTTTTATTTAAAATAAAAAATAATTTTTTTATTATTTTTATAATAATTTTTATTATTATAAATAATAAAACAATATATAAAAAATATTTAATAATTTTGCTAAAATCTTTAATCCAATTAGATATAATTTCACCAAAAAAATATCCAGTAATAGTAAAAAAAATAGTCCAAATAATAGCTCCAATAATATTTAATAAAAAAAATTTTATATTAGAAATATTAGTAATACCCATTGTAATTGGACTAATTAATCTAAAACCATAAATAAATCTTGTAATAATAATAAATATATAGGGATAATTAATCATTAAATTATGATATTTTTGAATTTTAAAATTATGATCTTTTAAAAAAGATAAAAATTTTTTACTATATTTTTTACCTATAAAAAACAGTACTTGATTACTTATCACAGATCCTGTAATAGTAATAATAATAATTTTATGTAAAAATAATATTTTTTTATGAGCTAACATTCCAGAAATAATAATTAATGTTTCCCATTCAATTAATGATCCTAATAATATAATTAAATAACCATAATGGTTCATTATTTTAGTTATATTTATATTAAACATGTTTTATATCACGTTTATAAAATAAATATTTATAAAATACAATATCTCGGTGAGAAAGGGATTCGAACCCTTGATATGTTTCCATATACATACTTTCCAGGCATGCGCCTTAAGCCACTCGGCCATCTCACCCATAATTTTATATAATAAATATTGTTAAAATATTAATAATATAATAGTATTATACTACTATGTTAAAGAAAAAAAAATTAAAATTTAATTTTTTATTTTATGATTATGAAACTTTTGGGTTAAATCCTAAAAAAGATAGAATTGCACAATTTGCTTGTATACGTACTGATATAGATTTAAATATTATAAAGGAACCTACAGTAATTTATTGTAAATTACCTAGTGATTATTTACCTAATCCTAAATCTATTATTATTCATAATATTAGTCCTTCTTTAGTTAATTTAAAAGGATTTAAAGAAAATAAATTTGCTAATTTTATTAATAGAATATTTTCATATCCTAATACTTGTATTTTAGGATATAATAATATTAATTTTGATGATGAATTTAGTAAATTTTTATTTTATCGTAATTTTTATGATTCATATAGTTGGTTTTGGAAAAATAATAATAGTCGTTGGGATATAATAAATTTAGTTAGAGCATGTTATGTATTAAGACCTAATGGTATCTTTTGGCCAAAAATTAATAATATTCCAATATTTAATCTTGAAAAAATAGCTATTTTAAATAATATAATACCGTATTATAAATCACATGATGCATTATCTGATGTATATACAACAATATCTATTACTAAATTAATAAAAAATAAACAACCATTGTTATATAAATATTTTTTAAAATATAGAAATAAAAAAGTATTAATAAAAATCATAAATTTATCAAAAATTCAAATTTTAATTCATATTAGTAATATTTATAAAAATAAAGATAACAATATAAATTGTATTACCCCTTTATTTTGGCATCCAGAAAATAAAAATATATTAATTACTTTTAATTTAAAAAAAAATGTAGATAATTTATTAAAAATTTTAAATAATAAAAACAAAATAAATAAAGAATATGTTTTTTTATATATGCAATATATTAATTTTAGTAAATCTCCATTATTAATACCAATTAAGATTTTAAAAAAAACAGATATTAAGCGATTAAAATTTAATATTTTATTATATATAAAAAATTTTTTAATATTAAAAAAAAATTTTTTAAAAATAAAAAATTTTATTAAATTAAATTTAATTAATTTTTATAAAAAATATGATAATACAAATATATATAATGTAGATGAACAATTATATAAAAATTTTTTTCCAAATGAAGATTTATATAAATTTAAAAAAATAAATGATAAAAAATATATTTACTCAAATTTAAATAAATTATCTTTTAAAGATAAAAGAGCTAATATTTTATTATTTAAATATAAAGCAAGAAATTTTCCATCTACTTTAAGTAAAGTAGAACAAAAAAAATGGAATATATATCAAAAAAATATTTTTAATAAAAAATTTCTTGATAATTATATTTTAAAAATAAAAAAATTTTTACAAAATGAATTATGTGAAAAAAAAATTCTAGTTCTAAAAAATTTATTAAAATATGCTAAAAAATTATATAATACATTAATTTAATATATGCCCTAATTTGATATTTTTAGTATTTAAATAATTATAATTATAAACATTATAATCTATAATTAAAGGAATTCTATCTATAACATTTATCCCTTTTTTTTTTAAAATTTTAATTTTATAAGGATTATTTGTTAATAATTTAATATTTAAAATACCTAATATTTTTAATATATTGATACAAGAGATGAAATTTCTTTCATCTGCACGAAAACCTAATTTTAAATTTGCTTCTATAGTATCTAATCCATGATCTTGTAAATTATATGCTTTAATTTTATTTAACAGACCAATATTTCTACCTTCCTGTCTATGATAAATTAATATACCACAATTAGCTTTAGAAATTTTTTCTAAAGCTAATTGTAATTGTAAACCACAATCACAACGTAAACTAAAAAAAGCATCTCCTGTTAAACATTCTGAATGTATTCTTGTTAAAATAATTGAATGTTTATATATTTTTTTTAATCCGTATACTAATGCAATATGATGATTACCTGTATTTATTTCTTCAAAACCTATTATAATAAATTCACCCCATTTTGTTGGAAGTTTAGCTCTAGATATTTCTTTTATATTCATAAAATTTTACCTATAAAATTTAAAATTTTTATTAAAAAATAAAATAAATATTTTTGTTAAAATAAAAAATATTTTTTCTTAAAAAAGAAAATATTTTATTATATTGAATTTTTTATTAAAATAATTTATTTATATAATAAACTATTATTTTTAGGAATTATATGAATTTATTAAAGTCATTAACGACAGTGAGTATAATAACATTGTTTTCTAGATTATTAGGTTTTATCAGAGATAGTCTTATAGCAAAAGTTTTTGGGGCAGGTGTTTATAGTGATTCTTTTTTTATCGCTTTTAAATTGCCTAATTTATTACGTCGTATTTTTGCAGAAGGAGCTTTTTCTCAAGCTTTTACTCCAATTTTAGCTGAGTATAAAAATAAAAGAAGTAGAAAAGATACAAAAAATTTTATTGCTTCCACATTAGGTATATTAATTATTATACTTTCTATAATAGTATTATTAGGAATAATATTCTCTTCTTTAATCATTTCTATAATTGCTCCTGGATTTGTTAATACAGATTTTAAACTAAAACTGACATCTAAAATATTAAAAATGACTTTTCCGTATATTTTATTAATATCATTATCTTCATTAGCAAGTTCAATTTTAAACATTTGGAAAAATTTTTTTGTACCAGCAGTAACTCCTATTTTATTAAATTTAAGTATGATTTTATTAATTATTATTTTTCCTAAAATGCTGAAACCCTCAATTTTAATTTTAGCCTGGGCAGTATTAATTGGAGGATTATTACAAATTTTTTATCAATTAATTTATTTAAAAAAAATAAATATGTTAATTTTTCCTCATTTTAAAAATTTTGATAAAGGAGTATTAAGAGTTTTTAAAAAAATGGGTACAGCTATTATTGGAGTAGCGGCTACTCAAATATCTTTATTAATTAATTCTGCTTTTTCATCTTTTTTAATTACGGGATCTATTACTTGGATTTATTATGCTGATCGTTTAATGGAATTACCGGTAGGAATGTTTGGTATCGCATTAACAATAGTATTATTACCTGCCTTAACTGATTCTTTTACACAAAATAATGAAAAGGAATATAATCAATTAATGGATATTGGTTTACGTTTATGTTTTTTATTAATAATACCTAGTTCTTTAATTTTAGGTTTTTTATCAAAAACATTATTAATTTCTTTATTTCAATATGGAGCTTTTACTTATTTTGATGTATTAATGACACAAATAAATATTATTATATATTCAGTAGGATTAATATTTTTAATAATTGCTAAAGTTTTAGCAATTGGATTTTATGCTAGACAAGATGTTAAAACTCCTGTCAAAATTAATATAATAGTTTTAATAATTACTCAATTATTTAGTCCTTTTTTTATTTTTTTTCTACACCATATAGGATTTCCTATTTCTATATGTTTTGCTGCATTTTTAAATGTTATTTTATTATTTAATAAATTAATTAAAAAAAATATTTATAAACCAGAACCTGGTTGGTTTAATTTTTTATTTCGTATTAGTCTAGTAACATTTATTTTAAGCATAATTTTATTATTTATTTCTCATCTAATTTCTGAAAAATGGTTAATTTTATCATCTTTTAAAATACGTATATTTTTTTTATTAAGTATTTGTTTAATTATTTTTGTTTTATATATGATTATATTATTTTTATTAGGATTTCGTTTAAAAGATTTTTCTTTAAAGAAAGAAAAATAATCTTTTTTTTTAAAAAAAATATATAATATAATATTATTATATTAATAATTTTAATTTAAATAATTAAAATTGATTTTTATAAATTATATTTTTTATCTTTTCTATAAATTAAAATATATATATAATTATATTTTTAGGTTATTATATGATAATAAAAAAAAATTTAGTACATTTTAAATGTGATATAGATTTTTATGAAGGTTTATATATAACGGAAAATGCTTTTTTACAAATAAATAAAATAATAAAAAAATATAATGATAAAGGCATAAAATTATTTTTAAAAAAATCTGGTTGTTTTGGTTTTAAATATAAAATTTTTTTAGTAAAAGATATCCCTAGTAATGAAATTTTATTTAAAAAAAATAATATATATATTTTTGTAAATAAAAAAGATATTATTTTTATAGATGGAACTATTATTGATTTTAAAAAAAATAATTTTAGTCAATCATTTGAATTTTATAATAAAAAAATTAAACAATTTTGTGGTTGTAAAAAAAGTTTTAATATTGATTAAAAAAGAAATAATTTTATGAATAATAATTTAAAATATTTTAGAGAAAAAAAAAGAACATATAAAGAAGGTTTTTTTACTGAATTAAAAAATGAAAAATTTATTCCTGGCATTAATTTAGATATAATACATAAAATATCTAAAATTCGTAATGAACCAAAATGGATGTTAAATTTTAGATTACAAGGATATTATTCATGGATAAAGCAAAAAGAACCTCATTGGTTAAATGGTTTTTATAAAAAATTAAATTATCAAAAATATATATATTATTCAGCTCCTTTATATAATTTAAAAATTAAAAATAATATTAAAAATAAATATTTAACATCTGAAGTAAAAAATACATTCAATAAGTTAAATGTTCCTATTAATAATAATTCTAATATAGCTATAGATGCTATTTTTGATTCTGTATCAGTTATTACAACAAATCAAAAAAAATTATTAAATCAAGGAATTATTTTTTGTTCTTTAAACAATGCTATAAAAAATTATCCTGAATTAGTTAAAAAATACTTAGGTTCAGTAGTACCTGCTGATGATAATTTTTTTGCTGCATTAAATGCAGCTGTAGCTTCTGACGGTACATTTATATATATTCCGAAAAACATACGTTGTCCTATAGATTTATCTACTTACTTTAGAATTAATCAAAAAAATGTTGGACAATTTGAACGTACTATTTTAATTGCTGATGAAAATAGTTATCTTAATTATATAGAAGGGTGTTCAGCTCCAATTAGAAAAAATTCTCAGTTACATGCTGCTGTTGTTGAAGTAATTCTCCATAAAAATGCTCAAGTAAATTATTCAACAGTACAAAATTGGTTCCCAGGAAATATTAAAGATAAAGGAGGTATTTTAAATTTCGTGACTAAAAGAGCAATATGTAAAGGAAAAAATAGTAAAATGTCTTGGACTCAATCAGAAACAGGAGCTGCAATTACTTGGAAATATCCCAGTGTTATTTTAAAAGGAGATAATTCTATAGGCGAATTTTTTTCTGTTTCTTTAACAAATGGGTATCAGCAAGCTGATACTGGTACTAAAATGATTCATATAGGAAAAAATACAAAATCAAAAATCATCTCTAAAAGTATTTCTACTGAAAATAGTAAAAATACTTACAGAGGGTTAGTTTGTATTAATAAAACTGCAGAAAACTCTCGTAATTTTACTCAATGTGATTCAATTTTAATTGGTTCTAAATGTAGTACACATACATATCCTGTTTTAAATATTGCAAATAATACAGCACAGGTTGAACATGAAGCAACTACTTCTAAAATTGAAGAAGAACAAATATTTTTTTGTTTACAAAGAGGATTAAATATGGAAGATGCTATTTCACTTATTATTAATGGATTTTGTAGAGAAGTTTTTATTAAATTCCCTTTAGAATTTGCAATTGAAGCACAAAAATTATTATCTCTTCATTTAGAAGATAGTATTGGATAATATAAGAAAATTATGTTAAAAATTAATAATTTACAAGTTCACATAAATAATAAAATTATTTTAAATAAATTTAATTTAAATATCAATTCTGGAGAAATCCATGCAATTATGGGCCCTAATGGTTCAGGGAAAAGTACATTATCATATGTATTATCTGGTAAAAAAGAATATATTATTTCTAAAGGAGAAATATTTTATAAAAATGAAAATTTATTATGTATGAAACCTGAAATTAGAGCTAGAAAAGGAATTTTTGTGTCTTTTCAATATTTAATTGAAATACCAGGAGTAAGTAATAATATATTTTTATATAATTCTTTAAAAGCTATAAAAAAATATAAAGAAAAAAAACAAATAGATAGATTTACTTATAATAAAATTATTAATGAAAAAATTAAGATTTTAGGTAAATCAAAAGATTTTTTACAACGTTCTGTTAATGTTGGTTTTTCTGGTGGAGAAAAAAAAATTAATGATATATTTCATATGCTTGTATTAGAACCTGATTTATGTATTTTAGATGAAATAGATTCTGGATTAGATATAGATGCGTTAAAATTGGTATGTAAAATAATTAATATTATGAAAAATTCAAATAGATCTTTTTTAATTATTACACATTATCGTCGTATTCTTGAATATATAAATCCTGATTATATTCATATTTTATATAATAAAAAAATTATAAAATCAGGAAATTGTAATATTATTTCTCATATAGAGAAACACGGATATGGATATTTTAATGAAAAATAATATTTATAAACAAATAAAAAATATTTATAAATTACATAAAAAATGTCATTTTTCTAAGAAATCAGAATTTAATTGGTTAAAATTAGAAAATATATTAAAAAATAAATTATATGATAATAATAAAAAAAATTTTTTAAAATATATTAATAATAATCTATTAATAAATAATCAAAATTTATTAATAAATATTAATAAATTAAAAAAGTTTTTGTTTAAAATAGATGCAATTATAATATGTTTTATTAATGGTAAAATAAATAAAAATATTAGTAATATAAATAATTTATATTATAATATAAATATAAAAAAGTATAATACTTGTAATTTTAAAGATATTAATTCTCAACAGAATATTTATACATATTTATCTGAATCTTTAACTAAAGAAATCGTAACAATTCATATTCATGATAAAAAAAAAATTAATATTATGCCTCTTTATTTAGTTTATTTTAATATAAATAATGAAAAAAATAAAATTTTTATGTCTAATTATCGAAATTATATTTATTTAAATAATAAACATCCTTTAATATTTATTGAACATCATATAAATATAAATCAATTATACTTAAATAATATTTATAATACTTTAATTTTAAATAATGATTCTCAGTTAGAATATTATAAATTTATTACAAATGAAAATAAAAATAAGAATTATTGTATCATAAATAATGAATTTTATATACATAATAATGTTTTTTTTAAAAAACATGATTTTTTAATGTCTAATAAAAATATAGAACAAAATAATAATTTTAAATTTATAGGAAAAAAATCAAAATTAATATATAAAAGTATATCATTAGCTAAAAATAATAATTTTATAAATCTAAATAATTATGTTGAACATAATAGACAAAATTGTTGTAGTATTCAAATACATAAAGCTATTACATTAGATAATTCAATTATTAATTCAATTGGTTTATTAAAAATTAATAAAAATGCCATAAAAACAGATGGACAAATAAATTATAGTAGTTTACTATTAAGTAAATCATCAAAAATAAATATACAACCAAGATTAGATATATTAAATCATGATGTAAAATGCACACATAGTGTTTTTACAGGGAAATTAGATTATAATCAAATATTTTTTTTAAGAATGAGAGGAATAAGCTTTAAAAAAGCATATAATATATTACTTATATCATTTATTTTAGATTCTTTAAAAGAAATTAAAAATAATGATTTAAAAAAAAAAATTTTAAAAAAAATATTATTTTATTTATCAATAGAGAATTTTTTTCATGAGTTTTAATATAAAAATTATTAGAAAACAATTTCCAATTTTATTAAATAAAATTAATGGAAAAAATTTTGTTTATCTAGATAATGCAGCTACTGTTCATAAACCTAAAAAAGTAATTTCAGCATTAAATAATTTTTATAAGAATGAATATTCTTCAGTAAATAGAGGTATTTATAGTTTAAGTGTAAAAGCAACAAATAAAATGGAAAATATACGTTATAAAATATCAAAATTTATTAACGCAAAATATACTGAAGAAATAATTTTTACTAAAAGTACTACAGAAAGTATTAATTTAATCGCAAATACTTGGGGTTTAAATAATATTTTATCGTATAATAATATTATTATTTCTGAAATGGAACATCATTCCAATATTATTCCTTGGAAAATATTATCAGAAAAAATAGGTTTTAATATACGTATAATTCCATTAAATAAAAATGGAGATTTAGAATTAAATAAAATTAATAATTTAATTGATAAAAATACTTGTTTAATATCAATTACATATATTTCAAATATTTTAGGAACGATTAATCCAATTGATAATATAATTAAATTAGCTAAAAAAAAAAAAATTATAACTTTAATCGATGGAGCGCAAGCTATTGCTAATAAAAAAATTGATGTTCAAGATTTAAATTGTGATTTTTTTGTTTTTTCTGGTCATAAGATTTTCGGACCTACTGGAATAGGTATATTATATGGGAAAAAAAAAATATTAGAATCAATGCCTCCATGGCAAGGTGGAGGAGGAATGATTATGGATATATATAAAAATAAATTTATTTGGGAAAAAATACCTTGGAAATTTGAAGCAGGATCTCCTAATATAGCTGGTATTATAGGATTAGGTATGGCAATATCATGGTTTATGTCTTTTAATATAAAAGATATAATTAACCATAATAGGTTTTTAACAAAATATACTTTGGAAAAACTTAATAATATATCAAATATAAAAATATTTGGAAAAAAAAAATTTAATAAAAATAGAGTAGGTATAATTTCATTTAATTTAGGGAAACATCATTCATATGATGTAGGTAGTTTTTTAGATCAATATGGAATAGCTATTCGTACTGGACATCATTGTTCTATTCCTGTTATGAAGTATTTTAATGTTCAATCTATGTGTAGGATTTCATTTTCTATTTATAATAATACAAATGATATTAATTTTTTTATAGAAAAATTAATTTATATAAATAATTTATTAAGTAAATAATTATGTCATATACTTTACCATGTATAAATGAAATCAAAAATAACTTTATAAGTTGTAATAATTGGGAAGAAAAATATTTATATATAATTGAATTAGGTAATCAAATACCTATTTTATCAGAGAAAGAATATTCTTCAGAAAATTTTATTCCAGGATGTCAAAGTAGAGTATGGATTTCTATGAAAATTATTTCTAATAATTATATTCAATTTAAAGGTGATAGTGATTCTTCGATAGTTAAAGGATTACTAACAATAATTTTTATTTTTTATAATAGAAAAACTTATAATGAAATTATTTCTTTTGATATTAAATCATGTTTTCAACAATTAAATTTTAATAGATATTTAACTTATTCTAGAATACAAGGTATTAATATTATTATAAAAACAATTAAAAAGAAATTAAAAAATTTAATTATTAATTAAAATAAATAAATTAAAATTTTATAATATAAATTTTACTATTTTTTCAATAAAATAATCTAGGAAATATAAATTTTATGAAGAAAACGAAAATAGTTTGTACTATAGGCCCCAGTTCTGAATCTAAATATATTTTATCTAATTTATTAAATTTAGGTATGAATATTATAAGATTAAATTTTTCACATGGTACTCATGATGATCATCAAAAACGTATTGATACTTTAAAAAAAATTATAAAGAAAACAGGTAAAAATGCAGCAATTTTATTAGATACTAAAGGTCCTGAAATAAGGACTATGAAGTTATATCAAGGTAAAGATGTATATTTATATACTGGAAAAAAATTTATTTTAACTACTGATAAATCTGTAATAGGTAATAATAAATGTGTTGCGATTACATATCCTAGTCTTATAAATGATTTAAATATAGGAAATAAAATATTAATAGATGATGGTTTAATCGCAATGAAAGTATTAAAAATTATTAATGATAAAATAATATGTAAAATATTAAATAACGGAAAATTATCAGAGAATAAAAGTATTAATTTACCTGGAATATCTATAAAATTACCTTCTCTATCAAAAAAAGATAAATATGATTTAATTTTTGCATGTAAAAATAAAATAGATTATATTGCAGCTTCTTTTATTAGAAAAAAACAAGATATTTTAGAAATAAAAAAATTTTTAGAAAAACATAATGGAAATGATATTAAAATTATAGCAAAGATTGAAAATCAAGAAGGATTAAATAATTTTGATGAAATATTAGAAGTATCTGATGGAATCATGGTTGCTAGAGGTGATTTAGGAGTAGAAATACCTGTAGAAAATGTTATTTTTGCTCAAAAAATGATAATTAAAAAATGTAATTATTTTGGTAAAGTAGTGATAACTGCAACACAAATGTTAGATTCTATGATTAAAAATCCTAGACCAACTAGAGCTGAAGCTGGTGATGTAGCTAATGCTATTTTAGATGGAACAGATGCAGTTATGTTGTCTGGAGAAAGTGCTAACGGTAGATATCCATTAGAAGCTGTATCTATTATGGCTACAATTTGTGAAAGAACAGATATTACAATGACTAATAGAATAAATTTTTATGATAATACAGATATGAGTATTACAGATGCAGTATGTCGTAGTGCAGTCGAAATTGCAGAAAAATTAAAAGCTCCTTTAATAATAGTAGCAACTCAATTAGGAAAATCTGCAAAATCAATAAGAAAATATTTTCCTAAAGCAATAATTTTAGCTTTAACTACGAATAAAAAAACTGTAAAACAATTAATTTTAAGTAAAGGAGTAATTCCTAAATTAGTTGATAAAATATCATCTACAGATGATTTTTATATCATAGGTAAAAAAGTAGCGTTAGCTAGTAAATATGCTATAAAAGGAGATGTTATTGTAATGGTTTCTGGTGCCCTTGTTCCTAGTGGAACAACAAATACTACATCTGTACATATTATATAATATGTATATAAATTATATTTATTTTAAATAAATTAAATATTATAAAATATTATTTCAGTCTAATTTTTTCTACAATAATATGTAATTTTTTAATTAAAAAAACAATTTCTTCTTCAGTAGTAAATCTTCCGAAAGAAATACGAATAGAACTTTGTATTAATTCTTTTTTTAATCCTAAAGCTTTTAAAACATGAGAAATATTATATTTATTTGAATTACATGCAGAGGAAGATGAAATAAGGATATTTCTCATTTCTAACATAAGAATTTTATTGAAGATATTTTTAAAACCTATATTTATTATATAAGGAGAACTATTTTGAAGACTTCCATTTAAATATATCCCTGAAATATTTTTTATTCCATTCCAAAGTTTTTTTTTTAATATTTTTATTCTTTTTTTTTCTTTTTTTATTTCGTTATTAGCAATAATTAATGCTGTTGACATACCAATAATTTGATGATTAGCTAAAGTACCAGATCTTAATCCTTTCTCTTGTCCTCCACCATGTAATAATGGAGTTAAAATAATTTTAGATTTTTTTTTTACATATAAAACTCCAATACCTTTTGGTCCATAAAATTTATGAGAAGAAAATGATAATAAATCAATATTCATTTTGCTTAAATTTAATGAATATTTACCTACACTTTGTGTAGCATCTACATGAAAAAATACATTCTTTTTTTTACATATATTACCAATAGTTTTAATATTATTAATTGTTCCTATTTCATTATTAATATGCATTATAGAAACTAAAATAGTTTTATTTATAATTTTATTTTCTAATAAATTTAAATTTAAAACTCCAATATTTGAATTAGTCATATATATAATTTTAATCCCTAATTTTTTTAAAAAATTACAAGTTTCTAATACAGATTTATGTTCCATATTACTTGTAATAATATATTTTTTTTTATTAGTAAAATAACTATATATAATTCCTTTAATAGCTAAATTTATAGATTCAGTTGCACTAGATGTAAAAAATATTTCTTCTTGATTACTACCAATAATATTTGCTATATTTATTCTAGCATTTTCAATCTTTTTTTTCGTTTTTATGCCTAAATAATTTGAAGAAGATGAATTACCAAATACTCCTTCTATAGTAAGATAATTATTCATTTTTTTTAAAACTCTTTGATCAGTGGGAGTTGTAGAAGCATAATCTAAATAAATTAACTTTTTCATAATTTAAGATATAAATCTTTAATTTAAATATTTTAAAAAATTTTATAAATTTATAGTAAATAATATATATTATTTGTTATAAAATAACATTATTTATATTTTAAATATAAATATTGTAAATAAATTAGGATTATTTATGAAACAAATATTTTTAAGATCACAAAATACAATATTTATTTTTGATTCTGGATTAGGTGGTATTACTATATATAATTATATAAAAAGTATTTTTTTAAATATAAATTTTATTTATTTATTAGATAATAAATATTTTCCTTATGGAAATAAATCAAAAAATTTTATTTTACAACGTTTAAAAAAAATTTTAAAAAAAATTTCAAATTATTATAATATTACATTAGCAGTTATTGCATGTAACACTGCTAGTGTTTCGAGTCTACCAATTATAAGAAATTATTTTAATTTTCCTATTATTGGAGTTACTCCTGTTATTGATTTAGCTATAAAGCAAACTAAAAATAATGTAATTGGATTTTTAGCAACTAATACAACTTTAAAAAATTTTAAAATTAGAAAAAAAATTAATTTTTTAAATAAAAAATATAAAATAAAAACTATATCATCTTCAAAATTAGTTTTTTTAGCAGAAAAAAAATTATTAGGATATAAAATTAAAATAAACGAAATAAAAAAAATTTTTAAATCTTGGGATAATTTTAAAATATTTCCAGATACTATAATTTTAGGTTGTACACATTTTCCATTAATTTTGAATGAATTAAAAACTATTTTCCCTAAAAATATATATTTTTTAGATTCAAAGAAAAGTATTATTTTAAAATTTAAAAAATATCTTAATTATAATCAAATAAATGTAAAAAAAAAAGAAAATGTTGTTTTATATACTGAAAAAAGTAAATATATAAAACAAATAGAGTTTTTATTTTTAAAAAAAGGTTTTAAAAAAATTTCTAGTTTTAAAATATAAAAATATAATTTTCTTTAAAATTGAAATAAAATACTTGACTATTTATTGTGAATATGTAAGATAGTTAATATTGTTTTGTTGTTCTTTCAAAATTTATAAAAGATTTTTAAGGGCACTCTTTTACAGAGTATTATTAAATTTGTAAATTTTTAAATTTGTAAATTTTCAAATTTGTAATTTTTTTTTTACAATATGATTTATAAATTTATTTTATTAAAGTTTCTTAT
>NZ_CP046184.1:352739-354322 GCF_012567685.1 Enterobacteriaceae endosymbiont of Donacia marginata | reverse complement strand
AAAATTGAAGAGTTTGATCATGGCTCAGATTGAACGCTGGCGGCAAGCCTAACACATGCAAGTCGAGCGGCAGCGAAATAAAAAAAATTGTAAAATTTTTTTTATTGTCGGCAAGCGGCGGACGGGTGAGTAATATCTGGGGATCTACCTTTTGGAGGGGGATAACTATTGGAAACGATAGCTAATACCGCATAATGTCTTTACGACTAAAGTAGGGGATTTTATATTCATATAAAACCTTATGCCATTAGATGAACCCAGACGGGATTAGCTAGTAGGTAGAGTAAAAGCCTACCTAGGCGACGATCCCTAGCTGGTCTGAGAGGATGATCAGCCACACTGGAACTGAGACACGGTCCAGACTCCTACGGGAGGCAGCAGTGGGGAATATTGCACAATGGGCGAAAGCCTGATGCAGCTATGCCGCGTGTATGAAGAAGGCCTTAGGGTTGTAAAGTACTTTCAACAAGAAAGAAAAAATAAAATCTAATACATTTTATCATTGACGTTACTTGTAAAAGAAGCACCGGCTAACTCCGTGCCAGCAGCCGCGGTAATACGGAGGGTGCGAGCGTTAATCGGAATTACTGGGCGTAAAGAGCACGTAGGCTGTTAATTAAGTCAGATGTGAAATCCCTAAGCTTAACTTAGGAACTGCATTTGAAACTGATTAACTTGAGTTTCGTAGAGGGGGGTAGAATTCCAGGTGTAGCGGTGAAATGCGTAGATATCTGGAGGAATACCAGTGGCGAAGGCGACCCCCTGGACGAATACTGACGCTCAGGTGCGAAAGCATGGGGAGCAAACAGGATTAGATACCCTGGTAGTCCATGCTGTAAACAATGTCGACTTGAAGGTTGTAAGCTTGACTTATAGCTTTCGTAGCTAACGCGTTAAGTCGACCGCCTGGGGAGTACGACCGCAAGGTTAAAACTCAAATGAATTGACGGGGGCCCGCACAAGCGGTGGAGCATGTGGTTTAATTCGATGCAACGCGAAAAACCTTACCTGGTCTTGACATCCATGGAATTTAATAGAGATATTTTAGTGCCTTCGGGAACCATGAGACAGGTGCTGCATGGCTGTCGTCAGCTCGTGTTGTGAAATGTTGGGTTAAGTCCCGCAACGAGCGCAACCCTTATCCTTTGTTGCCATCAGTTCGGCTGGGAACTCAAAGGAGACTGCCGGTGATAAACCGGAGGAAGGTGAGGACGACGTCAAGTCATCATGGCCCTTACGACCAGGGCTACACACGTGCTACAATGGTATATACAAAGGGAAGCATCCTCGTAAGAGTAAGCGAATCTCACAAAATATATCTTAGTTCGGATTGGAGTCTGCAACTCGACTCTATGAAGTCGGAATCGCTAGTAATCGTAGATCAGAATGCTACGGTGAATACGTTCCCGGGCCTTGTACACACCGCCCGTCACACCATGGAAGTGGGTTGTAAAAGAAGTAAGTTGCTTAACCTTTATTTTTTTAAGGAGGGCGCTTACCACTTTATGATTCATAACTGGGGTGAAGTCGTAACAAGGTAACCGTAGGGGAACCTGTGGTTGGATCACCTCCTTTACTATAAG
>NZ_CP046184.1:327949-352641 GCF_012567685.1 Enterobacteriaceae endosymbiont of Donacia marginata | reverse complement strand
AATTAATATTAAATTTATTTAAACGATTGTGGGTTGTAAGGTTAAGTAAATAAGCGTATATGACGGATGCCTTGGCAGTCAGAGACGATGAAGGACGTGTTAATCTGCGAAAAGCATCGATAAGTTGATTTAAAACATTATTAGTCGATGATATCCGAATGGGGAAACCCAATATATTTAATTGTATATTATCGTTATTTGAATACATAGAATGACGAGGTGAACCAGGAGAACTGAAACATCTAAGTATCCTGAGGAAAAGAAATCAATAGAGATTTCCTTAGTAGTGGCGAGCGAACAGGAAAAAGCCCAGAAATATATGTATTTATTATATTAGTAGAAATAACTGGAAAGTTATACAATATAGGGTGATAGTCCCGTATATTAAAATATGATAAATATAATTTCAAAGAGTAGAACGAGACACGTGAAATCTTGTTTGAATATAGGGGGATCATCCTCTAAGGCTAAATACTACTGACTGACCGATAGTGAACTAGTACCGTGAGGGAAAGGTGAAAAGAACCCCGGTTAGGGGAGTGAAATAGAACCTGAAATCATATACGTACAAGCAGTAGGAGCATTTTTTAAAAATGTGACTGCGTACCTTTTGTATAATGGGTCAGCGAGTTATATTTTGTAGCAAGGTTAACTGTATAAGGAAGCCGTAGGGAAACCGAGTCTTAAAAGGGCGTTTAGTTGCAAGGTATAGACCCGAAACCCGGTGATCTAACCATGAGCAGGTTGAAGGTTTGGTAATGCTTACTGGAGGACCGAACCGACTAATGTTGAAAAATTAGCGGATGACTTGTGGTTAGGGGTGAAAGGCCAATCAAACCGGGAGATAGCTGGTTCTCCCCGAAAGCTATTTAGGTAGCGCCTCGTGTAATTCATATTCGGGGGTAGAGCTCTGTTTCGGTTAGGGAATCTTCCAGATTTACCAATCCGATGCAAACTTCAAATACCGAATAATGTTATCACGGGAGACACACAGCGGGTGCTAACGTCCGTTGTGGAGAGGGAAACAACCCAGATCGCTAGCTAAGGTCCCTAAGTTATAATTAAGTGGGAAACGAGGTGGGAAGGCATAAACAGCCAGGATGTTGGCTTAGAAGCAGCCATCATTTAAAGAAAGCGTAATAGCTCACTGGTCTAGTCGTCCTGCGCGGAAGATTTAACGGGGCTAAATTATACACCGAAGCTGCGACAATAAATAATTTTTTTATTGGGTAGGGGAGCGTTCTGTAAATTGTTGAAGATAAATTGTGAAGTTTGTTGGAAATATCAGAAGTGCGAATGCTGACATGAGTAACGATAAAATAGGTGAAAAACCTATTCGCCGAAAGACTAAGGGTTCCTATCCAACGGTAATCGGGGTAGGGTAAGTCGAAACCTAAGATGAGGCTGAAAAGCGTAATCGATGGACAACAGGTTAATATTCCTGTACTCATTATTATCGCGAAGGGGGGACGAAGAAGGTTAGATTAGCCAGGTGATGGTAGTCTTGGTTTAAGCGTTTAGATGAATTATTTAGGAAAATCCGGATAATTATAACATTAAGGCGTTATGACGAAATACTTTATTGTATTGAAGTAATTAATACCATACTTACAAGAAAATCCTCTAAGCTCTAAATAATATTGAATCGTACTCTAAACCGACACAGGTGGTCAGGTAGAGAATACTAAGGCGCTTGAGAGAACTCAGGTGAAGGAACTAGGCAAAATAGTGCCGTAACTTCGGGAGAAGGCACGCTGATTGTAAGTGAAGAAATTTACTTTTGAAGCTGAAATCAGTCTAAGATAATAGCTGGCTGCAACTGTTTATTAAAAACACAGCACTGTGCAAACACGTAAGTGGACGTATACGGTGTGACGCCTGCCCGGTGCCGGAAGGTTAATTGATAGGGTTATTATTTTAATAAGAAGCTCTTGATCGAAGCCCCGGTAAACGGCGGCCGTAACTATAACGGTCCTAAGGTAGCGAAATTCCTTGTCGGGTAAGTTCCGACCTGCACGAATGGCGTAATGATGGCCAGACTGTCTCCACCTGAGACTCAGTGAAATTGAAATTGCTGTGAAGATGCAGTGTACCCGCGGCAAGACGGAAAGACCCCGTGAACCTTTACTATAGCTTGATATTGATTGATAGATATTGATGTGTAGGATAGGTGGGAGGCAATGAAATATCAACGCTAGTTGGTATGGAGCCAACCTTGAAATACCACCCTTGAATATTTATTATTCTAACCTAAACCCGTTATCCGGGTTAGAGACAGTGTCTGGTAGGTAGTTTGACTGGGGCGGTCTCCTCCTAAAGAGTAACGGAGGAGTACTAAGGTCAGCTAATCACGGTTGGAAATCGTGAGGTTAGTACAAAGGCAAAAGCTGGCTTAACTGTAAGAATGACAATTCAAACAGATGCGAAAGCAGGTCTTAGTGATCCGGTGGTTCTGTATGATAAGGCCATCGCTCAACGGATAAAAGGTACTCCGGGGATAACAGGCTAATACCGCCCAAGAGTTCATATCGACGGCGGTGTTTGGCACCTCGATGTCGGCTCATCACATCCTGGGGCTGTAGTAGGTCCCAAGGGTATGGCTGTTCGCCATTTAAAGTGGTACGCGAGCTGGGTTTAGAACGTCGTGAGACAGTTCGGTCCCTATCTGCCGTGGGCGTTGGAAGATTGAAAGAATTTGCTCCTAGTACGAGAGGACCGGAGTGAACGTATCTCTGGTGTTCGGGTTGTTATGCCAATAGCATTGCCCGGTAGCTAAATACGGAAAAGATAAGCGCTGAAAGCATATAAGCGCGAAACTTATCTTAAGATTAATCTTCCCTGAATTTTTATTAATTATTTATAAAAATTCCTTAAGGGACGTTAAAGACTATGACGTTGATAGGCTGGATGTGTAAGCATAGTAATATGTTGAGCTAACCAGTACTAATAAACACCCGTGAGTCTTAACCTTACAACACCAGAATCGTTTGGATTTAATTATTAATTAATTATTTTATAGTTTAGTAAAATATTCCTGGTATAAATAACGCAATGGTACCACCTGAATCCATTCCGAACTCAGAAGTGAAACGTTGTTGTGCCGATGGTAGTGTGAGGTTTACCTCATGTAAGAGTAGGTAAATACCAGGGATAATTTTATTTATAAGTAAGTCATAATATGCCGGCTTAGCTCAGTTGGTAGAGCAACTGACTTGTAATCAGTAGGTCACCAGTTCAATTCCGGTAGCCGGCATGTATATTTTTTTATTTAATATTAATATAATAATAGGTGGGATACCCAAGTGGTTAACGGGAGCAGACTGTAAATCTGTCGTCATAGACTTCGAAGGTTCGAATCCTTCTCCCACCAAAAATTTATTGCATAATATACTTTATTTATAGCAGACATCGTATAATGGTATTACTTTAGCCTTCCAAGCTAATAATACGGGTTCGATTCCCGTTGTCTGCTAAAATAAATTTTATAAATTATGTTATAATATAATATCTTTTAATAAAAATAATTTAGCTGATATAGCTTAGATGGTAGAGCACATCCTTGGTATGGATGAGGTCCCCAGTTCAATTCTGGGTATCAGCATATTACTATTTATAATATTTTATTAAAAAAAAAGATAATAGAAGGATAATTACTAATGTTTCTTAAGTTACAAAAAAATTCTACCTTAGAATGGTTTCTTTCTTATTGTCATATTAATAAATACCCAGCAAAAATGATTTTAATTAAACAAGGAAGCATTTCTAAAAATCTTTTTTATATATTAAAAGGAGTTATTGTTGTTTCTATTAAAAATAAAAATGGTAAAGAAATTATACTAACTTATTTAAGTACAGGGGATTTTGTAGGTGAAATGGGGATTTTTAGTCATAATTATAAAGAAATTACATTAGTAAAATTAAAAACAGAATGTGAATTAGCAAAAATTTCATATAAAAATTTTTTTAATTTAATTAAAATTAATAATAATATTATTATGAAAGTTTCTGAACAACTTTCTAATAAATTACAGATGACATATCAAAAAGTAAGTAATTTGGCTTTTTTAGATGTTACTCGTCGAATTTCTAAAACATTATTAAATTTAGCTAAATCCCCAGAAGCAATAACTCATCCAGATGGTATGCAAATAAAAATAACTAGACAAGAAATAGGGAAAATAGTAGGTTGCTCTAGAGAAACAGTTGGACGTACTCTTAAAATTTTAAAAAAACGTAACTTAATTTATGCTCATGGAAAAACAATTGTTGTTTATGGAACTAGATAAATTATATTTTTTAAAATAAAAATCTAAAAAAAATCTAAACCGATAACATCGTATACTTTTTTTAAAGTAAAATCTGCATGTTTTTTTGCTTTTTTTGCGCCGTTAAACATAATATTTTTTAAATATTTTTCATTTTTTCTATAAAAGAAGTATTTCTTTCTTAATTTATTTAAAAATAAACATAAATAATCAATAATTGATTCTTTTAAATTATTATAATTTTTATTTTTAAAATTTTGTTCTAATTGTTCTATAGAACATTCAGTTATATTAGCTAGTATAGATAGTAAATTTGAAATACCTGGTTTATTTTTTAAATCATATTTTATTTTGGGAGGGAAATCAGAATCAGTAATTGCGTTTTTAATTTTTTGTTCAATTATAAAATTATTATCAAATAAACTAATAATACTATTATTATTAGGATCAGATTTAGACATTTTTTTATTTGGATTAATTAATGACATAATACATGAACCATTTTTATTAAGTACTTTTTCAGGAATAGTAAATATATTGCCATAAATATTATTAAATCTATATGCAAGATTTCTAGTTAATTCAATATGTTGAATTTGATCTTTTCCTACCGGTACTTTATTTGTTTGATATAACAAAATATCTGCTGCCATTAATATTGGATAATTAAACAACCCAATATTAATGTTTGTATTACAAGATATCTTTTGTTTAAATTGAGTCATTCTTTTTATTTCTCCAAAATTAGCAAAACAATTTAAAATCCAATTTAATTGGACATGTTGAGGAACATGAGATTGCAAAAAAATAATATTATTTTCAGGATCAATTCCACATGCTAAAAATATAGCTAAAATATCTAATATATTTTTATTTAAAATATTTTTTTTTTGATATATAGTTAAAGAATGTAAATCAGCTATACAATAAATACAAAAATATTTTTTTTGTAATTTTTTCCATTGGCTTAAAGCACCAATATAATTACCAATAGTTAACAACCCGGTTGGTTGTATCCCACTAAATATTATTTTTTTTTTCATAATTTTTTTATTTATTTTATGTTTTTAACATATTTTATTTAATTTTAATCTTATATCTTTTATAATTTTATTATATGATAATTTATTTTTAAATAATGCTGAACCTATTATAAATACATCTGCTCCAGAAATAGCGATCTTTTTTATATTATTTATATTAATACCACCATCTACTTCTAATAAAATTTTTTTTTTTTTTTTATTAATAATTTTTCTAATTTGGATAATTTTTTTATAAATATAATTTAAAAATTTTTGTCCTTCAAAACCAGGATTTACAGACATAACTAATATTATATCTAATTTGTGGATTAGATAATCTAAATAATTTAAAGAAGTAGATGGATTTAAAGCTAATCCTGCTTTACATCCATAACTTTTTATTAATGAAATACTTCTATCTAGATGATTTGAACTTTCTGGATGTATTATAATACTATTAGCTCCTAATTTTATGAAATTAATTATTAAATTATCTATTTTTTTTGTCATTAAATGAATATCAATTCTACATTTAATGTTGTTTTCTCTCAAAGATTTTAAAACTAATGGCCCGATAGTTAAATTAGGTACATAATGATTATCCATAACATCAAAATGAATTATATCAACTCCAGCTTTTAAAGCATTATTAATTTCTTTACCTAAACATGTAAAATTTGCAGATAAAATAGATGCAGCAATTAATTTATTTTCCATTTGATTAAATTCACTATAATAAATAATAATTTTAAATTATATTAAAAAATTAAATTTTTATTTTCATTAATAGCATCAGAAATAATTTTTTCTGAAATATTATTATATATAATTGCTTTACCAATTTTAATTGGAAGAATAATATGAATTTTATTTTTATTTATTTTTTTATCTCTATAAATATGTTTAAAATATTGTTTTATATACATATTATTTGGTCCTTTAACTGGTAAATTACATTTTCTTAATAAATTAATAATTCTTATTATATCTTTATTATTTATTAAATTAAGTTTTTTAGATGTTATCGCAGCAATTACTATGCCAGCAGATACTGCTTCTCCATGTAACCATTTTCCATATCCTAATTCTGCTTCAATTGCATGCCCATAAGTATGTCCTAAGTTTAATAATGCTCTTTTGTTCTTTTCATATTCATCTTCATAAATTATTTGAGATTTTAATTTACAACATTTCTTTATACAGTAAAGTATAGATTGTTTATCTAAATTAAATAATTTATTAATATTATTTTCTAACCAAGAAAAAAATTTTTCGTCAAAAATTATTCCATATTTTATAACTTCTGCTAAACCAGCAGAAAACTCTCTTTTAGATAAAGTATCTAAACAATTTAAATTGATTATTACAATATTAGGTTGATAAAAACTACCTATCATATTTTTTCCTAAAATATGATTAACAGCAGTTTTACCTCCTACAGCAGAATCTACCTGTGATAATAAAGTAGTAGGTATTTGAATAAATCTTACTCCTCTTTGATAAATAGAAGCAGCAAATCCTGTTATATCACCTATAACACCTCCTCCTAAAGCAATAAGAGTAGTATCTCTATTATGTAAATTTTTAATTAAAGCTGTAAAAATAATATTTACAGTAATTAATGTTTTATATTCTTCACCATCAGGAATTATAACATGATTAATTCTAACTCCTATATTATGAAGTTGATTAAATACTTTTTTAAAATATAAAGAAAAAATTATTTTATTAGTTACAATCATAACACTATCTCCTTTTTTTAAAAAAAATAAAGATAATGGTTTATCAAATAAATTAAAATCAATAACAATTGGATAAGTATGTTTTTTTGTTGAAACTAAAATAGTTTTTCCCATATATAATATTATATCCTTTTAATTTTTTTCTAATAAGTGTATAAGTTGATTAGCAACAATTTTTGCACTTTGTTCGTCTGTTTTTATAATAATATCAGCAATTTCATTATATAAATGATTTCTTTTTTTAGCTAACTTTTCTAATATTTCTTTAGCTAATTGATTTTTATTTTTTAATAAAGGACGTTTTTTATCTCTTTTGGTACGACTTAATTGTTTTTCTATAGTAGTTTTTAAATATACAACAATACCTCTCGAAGAGAGAAATTTTCTTGTTTCTTTTGATTGAATAGATCCACCACCAGTAGCTAATATAATTCCTTTTTTTTGAGTTATTTCATTAATAATTTTTTTTTCACGTTTTCTAAAACCTTTCTCTCCTTCTACATCAAATACCCAATTAATATCAGCTCCTGTACGACGTTCAATTTCTTGATCTGAATCAAAAAAATCCATTTTTAATAAATTTGCAAGATGTCGCCCAATTGTACTTTTTCCTGCTCCCATAGGTCCTATTAAAAATATGTTTCTTTTTTCTGCCATTTTTTTATATTATTAATTTTATTATAATTGTGAAAAGAATTCTTATCTTAAAATTAAGATAAGATATATATTTTAAACTAAATCATAAAATGATTTTTTTAAATAGTAAATAGTTTATTATGATTAACTATAATTTTTTATTTAAATTAAATTTTTCATAAAATTTAAATACTTCAATTATATAAATTAAAATAATTATAATAATTAATAAAAAGATAAAATTTTTTTTTTAAAAAAAATTTAGATAACTTTTTTATTTAATTATAAAAGATAAGATAATCATTAAGATAATTATCTTATCTATATATTTATTCTTTTTTAGATAAAAAATTATTTACACGATTAATAAATTCATGTGGATTATCTAAAGTACCTTTTTCTGCTAAAATTGCTTCTTCTAATAATAGAGAAATAAATTCAAAAAAATATTTTTCATCTTTTATTTCTAAAATTTTTTTTATTAAAATATGATTTGGATTTAATTCAAAGTTATATTTTATTTCTGGAATTTCTTGTCCTGCTGCAGCAAATAATTTTGCCATTTGAGTACTCATTTCATTTACATCTGTAGTTACAATAGCAGGTGTATTAATTAATCTATTTGTTAATGTAACTTTTTTTATTTTATTTCCTAATAAATTTTGTATTTTTTTTAAAGAAGGTTCAAATTTTTCTTTTATTTCATTTTTTATATTATTATCATTTTTTTTAATAAATTCATCTGATGAATCATCTTGTTTACTAATTGATTGAAAATTTTTTCCTTCAAATTCTGTGATATAACTCATCATCCATTCATCAATATGGTCTATTAATAGTAATACTTCAATACCTTTTTTATAAAAAAATTCTAAGTGTGGACTATTTTTTGCTGAAATATAATTATCTGATGTTAGAAAATAAATTTTATTTTGCCCTTTTATCATTCTTTTTGAATATTCTTCTAAAGATACATTTTGTTCTGAATTATTATTATATGTTGAAGAAAAACGTAATAATTTTAAAATAATATTCTTATTATTTATATCTTCTGCAGGACCTTCTTTAAAAACTACACCAAATTTTTTCCAAAAATTATTATATATATTTTTATTCTTACTAAGATTCATTAACATATTAAGAACTTTTTTTGTTAATGTTATCTTCATATTATGAATAATACTATTTTTTTGTAAAATTTCTCTTGAAATATTTAAAGGTAAATCATTTGAATCAACTAAACCTCTTATAAATCTTAAATATTTAGGTAATAATTGCTCTGCATCTTCCATAATAAAAACTCTTTGTACATATAATTTCAGTCCATTTTTATAATCTCGATTACGTATATCCCAAGGAATATTTGAAGGGATATATAATAAACTAATATATTCTTGTTTACCTTCTACATGGTTATGACTCCATATAATTGGATCAAGATTATCATATGTTAATTGTTTATAAAATTCTTTATATTCCTTTTCACTAATTTCTGTTTTATTACGTAACCAAAGTGCTTGTGCTTTATTAATTTGTTCCCAAAAATATTTTTTTTCCTTATCATTATACATTTTAATTTCTATTGGTAAAGCTATATGTTCTGAATATTTACTAATTATTGTTTTTATACGCCATTCATCTAAAAATTCATCATATTTAGGGCGTATATGTAATATAATTTCAGTACCTCTTAATTCTTTGTTTATATTAGCTATATAATAATTACCTTCACCTGTAGATTCCCAAAATACTCCCTTATGTAAGGGCAATCCTGCTAATCTAGTTTTAATAGAAACTTTATCAGAAACTATAAAAGCAGAATAAAAACCAACACCAAATTGACCTATTAGTTGTGAATTTATTTCTGATTTTTTGTCAGAAGATAAATTTAAAGATTTTATAAAATCTTTAGTACCAGATTTTGCAATTGTACCTAAATTTTCAATAACTTCTTTACGAGACATTCCAATTCCATTATCACTAATAATAATTAATCTTTTTTCTTTATTTATAGAAATTTGTACTTTTAATAATGAATTATTTTCATATAAATCAGGATTTGATAATGTTTTAAATTTTAATTTATCAATAGCATCAGAAGCATTAGAAATTAATTCTCTTAAAAAAATTTCTTTATTTGAATAAAGTGAATGAATCATTAAATGTAATAACTGTTTTACTTCAGATTTAAAACTTCTAGTTTCTTTTTTTTCCATAAATATTTGTTCTCTTATTTATATAAGACATTAAAATATATTTATAAAATTTAATTTATCAATAAATTATAATAAAATATTATTTAATTTTTTAAATTTAATTAATAATTTTTAAAATAAATTAATATTTCTAATATAATCATTTCAAATCCTATTTTAGGATTTGGGGCTAAATATAAATTTTTTTTTGCTGAATGTAAAAGTTTATATAAAAATTTTAATTCATTTTCTGAAAAATTATTAAGTATTTTTTGGTAAAATATTAATATATTTTTTTCAAAATTTAAGTTTTTTAAAAAAGAATCAGAATTTTTACTTAAAATTTTAATTTTTAAAATATTATGTATTAACATCATTATTTCTGTAATAATATTATCCCAATTAATATTAAACATAGAAATTTTATCAATTAAATTAAAAATTAAATTATTTTTTTTTGTTTTTAAATTATATATTAATAAAAATAAATATTCTTTTTTTATTAATCCTAACATTAAATAGACATTGTCTATAGTTATTGAACCCATAGATATTAATTGATCTGTTAAACTTAATGCATCACGCATACTACCATATGCAGCATGTGATAAAATATCTAATGCTTCTTCATTATATTTAATTTTTTCTGCATTTAAAATTTTTTTCAACTGATTTAAAATTATATTTTTTTCTATTAATTTTAAATTAAATTGCATACATCTAGATGTAATAGTTATCGGTATTTTTTGTAATTCTGTTGTTGCAAATATAAATTTTACATACTCAGGAGGTTCTTCTATTATTTTTAATAGAGCATTAAAACTATGTTTTGATAACATATGAAATTCATCAAAAATATATATTTTATATCTTCCTTTAACAGGAAGATAATAAATTATTTCTAAAATTTCTCTAATATCTTCTACTTTAGTTTTAGATGCAGAATCTAATTCAATTAAATCTAAAAAAGAATTATTTTTAATAGAAACACAATTTTCACATACTCCACATGGATTATGTGTAATACCTTTTAAACAACTTAATCCCATTGCAAATATACGTGCTATTGTTGTTTTTCCAACCCCCCTACTTCCAGACAAAATCCAAGCAGGATGAATTTTTTTTTTAAATAAGCTATATTTAATAGCTTGTATTACATGATTTTGACCAATAACATCATTAAAAGACTGAGGACGCCATTTTATGGCTAAAACATGAGAATTCATTTTTTAATATATTCTAAAAAATTAATTAAATAGAACATGACTATTTTTTTACACATATTATATTTACTACAGCTGCTTCTTTCCAGACCTGACTGGGTTTGTAAAATAATATTGTTTTAAATAATCATGTTCCATATGTAGTAATTATACATAAAAAATTATTAATTAGTCAATATATTAATATTAAATAAAGTGAAATTAATTATTCAGAATTTATTATACTAATTATTTTTTCAACAAAAACTTTTTCATGAAATTGAAAAATAATATTATATTCTCCTATTTTTTTAAATCCTCCCTTAGGTAATTTTATTTCTTTTTTAAAAATTTCAAATCCTATTTCTTTTAATTTATTTACAATATCAATTTTTCCAATTGATCCAAATAATGTACCATTTTTCCCTGCTTTAGCTTTAATTATAATTTTTTCTATATGTTTAAATTTTTTTAATTTTAATTTTGCTTTATTTAATATATCTAATAATTTAGATTTTTTTTCTAAAAGTTTTTTTTTTAAAAAACCAATATTATTTTTTGTAGCAATAATACCTTTATTTTTAGGTATTAAAAAATTACGTGCATAACCAGGTTTAACATCTATAATCTGAGATTTTTCTCCTAAACCTGAAATAGAATCTAATAAAATTATTTTCATTATTTAATACTCTTATTAATTAATAATTTCGTTAAAAATAAAAGATAATAATTATATAAATTTATCTATGATGATCAGTATAAGATATTAAAGATAAATATCTTGCTAATTTAATAGCTTTAGTTAACTGACGTTGATATTTTGCTTTAGTACCAGTAATTCTACTAGGTACAATTTTTCCACTTTCGGTAATAAAATTTTTTAAAAGATAAATATCTTTATAATCAATTTCTTTAATTCCCTCTGCAGTAAAACGACAAAATTTACGACGACGAAAATAGCGTACCATTATATATACTCCAAATATTTATAAAATAAATTTGTTTTATTTATAGCAATTTATATTCTTTTAATAATATCATTACGTTTTTCTTGACGTTCATCTCTTAATTTTAAAATACAAGATATATTTTTTCTATCTGTTTTTGTTTTAATTATAAGATATCTTATAATATGTTCATTAATCCTTAAACTTTTTTCAAGATCTTTTATTATATTAGTATGGTTTAAAGTAATATTTATTAAAATATAATGTGCTTTATGTAATTTTAATATAGGATAAGCTAATTGTCTTCTACCCCAATCTTCAAAACGTGAAATAGAACCATTATTTTTAATAATAAATTTTTTATAATATTCGGTAATATTATTTATTTGATCACTTTGATCTGGATTTATCATTAATATTATTTCATAATATTTTATCATTTTATTTACCTTATAATTATGATTATAATAAAATATAAATATTTAAATTAAAATTAGAATATATTTTATTTTTTATAATATTATTATATAATATTTTTTTATATTACATAAATTTATATTTTTAAAATTATATATTATTATGAATAATAAAAATTTTTTATGGAAATTTTTTTTTCATCAAGAAAAAAAAAAAAAGTATTTTATAAAATTAATTAAAAAAATTAATATAGATATTAGTAATAATAAAATTATTTATCCTAAAAAAAAATATATTTTTAATATTTTTAAAAAAATAAATTTTAATAATTTAAAAGTAGTAATTATTGGTCAAGATCCCTATTATGGTTTTAATCAAGCTAATGGTTTAGCATTTTCAGTAATGCCAAATGTAAATATTCCTCCTACATTAAAAAATATTTATAAAACTATAAAAATAGATATCCCTAATTTTACAATTCCTAATCATGGATATTTAATAAATTGGGTTAATGAAGGAGTAATGTTATTAAATTGTGTTCTAACTGTAGAAAAAGAAAAACCTCAATCTCATAATAATATTGGATGGGAAATTTTTACAAATAATGTAATAAAAATAATTAATTATAATTATAAAAATATTGTCTTTTTGTTGTGGGGGACATATGCTAAAAAAAAAATAAATTTAATAACATCAAGACATTTAATTTTAACAACATCACATCCATCTCCTCTATCTTTTTATAAAGGTTTTTCTACCTGCAAACATTTTTCTAAAACAAATAAATATCTTATTTTAAAAAAAAAAAAACCTATTAATTGGAATATTAATAACATTAATTAATTTAAAATTTTATTAAAATTTATTATTAATAATAATTACTTGTGAATAATATATAATTATTTTAATTTAATATTTAATTTTTTTTTTAAAAAATCTATAAAATAAAAAAATATATTTTATATAAGGTAAAATAATGAAAAATGTAGGTTTTATCGGTTGGAGAGGCATGGTAGGTTCAGTTCTTATAAAAAGGATGTTAGAAAAAAAAGATTTTAATAAAATTAATGCTATTTTTTTTTCTACTTCTCAATATGGAAAATCTATACCTAATTTTAATATAAAAAATAAAAATCAAAAATTAGAAAATGCTTATAATTTTGAAAAATTATTTGAGTTAGATATAATTATCACATGTCAAGGAAGTAAATATACAAATGAAATTTATTTTAAATTACGAAAAAAAGGCTGGAATGGTTATTGGATAGATGCAGCTTCTAATTTAAGAACATTAGATAATACAGTTATTGTTTTAGATCCTATTAATTTAAAAGATATACAACAAAAACTAAATATGGGAATAAAAACTTTTGTAGGAGGTAATTGTACTGTTAGTTTGATGTTAATGGCTTTAGGAGGGTTATTTAAAAATAATTTAATTGATTGGATTTCTGTTTCTACATATCAAGCAGCATCAGGGGCAGGTGCTAAATTCATGAAAGAACTTATTTTACAAATACAATATATATCTAATAATATACCAGATTTAATTGATTATAAATCTGATAATATTTTAAATATAGAACAAGAAATTACCAAAAAAATGGATTCTCCTAATTTCCCCAAAAAACTTTTTCATACCTCTTTAATTAATAATTTAATTCCATGGATAGATAAAAAAATAAATAATAGCGGACAAACTAAAGAAGAATGGAAAGGACAATATGAAACTAATAAAATTTTAAATACAACTAAAATAGTGCCAATTGATGGTATATGTGTGAGAATTGCTACTTTACGTTCACATAGTCAATCATTTACAATAAAATTAAATAAAAATTTATCAATAGATAATATTCATAATATTATTAATTCCCATAATAAATGGGTAAAAATTATCCCAAATAATTTTAATGATACTATTAATTTCCTTACTCCATCTTTTGTAAGTGGAACACTAGATATAGTTGTAGGAAGAATAAAAAAGTTAAATATAGATAAAAATTGTTTTTCAATTTTTTCAGTAGGTGATCAATTACTTTGGGGGGCATCAGAACCATTAAGAAGAATGTTAAAATTATTAATTTAAATTTTAATAAAAATTAATATTTAAACTTGTTTTTTTTCTTTATTAAAAGTAATATTTATATAAAATAAGATAATTAAAATTATCTTATTTTATATATATATTTTAAAATTTTAAAAATTTTAATCTTACTAAAAAATTTTGGAGAAAAAATGAAATTTTTTAATAAAAAAGTATCAATATTTATTATATTACTTGTAAGTATTGGCTTAAATTTATCTACTGCAAATGCATTTACATTAAATAATACATCATGGTGGAATAAAAATAAAACTAAAACTATTATTAAAAAAAAAATAAAAAATCAAAAAAAAAAACAAAATATAGAAAGTAAAAAAAAAGTAAAAAATTTTAAAAATGATAATGAAAAAATGTCTTATGCTTTAGGAATAATAATAGGTAAATATTTATCTAATACATATCAAATACAAAAAACATTAAGAATAGTATTAGAAAAAAAATTCATTCTTCAAGGAGTTGCTGATTCTTTAGAATGTAAACATAAACTTTCTGATGATGAAATTGATAGATTACTTGAATTATATGAAAAAAATGTAAGAAATTTTACTCCAGATGAAGCTCAAGATGAAGCAAACATGAGTAAAATGCAAGGAAAAAAATATATTAAAGATTTTTTGAAAAAAAAAAATGTTAAACAAACTAAAAGTGGTTTAGTATATAAAATACATAAAATGGGTTATGGTAAAAAAATTACTAATAATAATCAAATTATTGTTATCAAATATACAGGAAAATTAATTGATGGAACTGAATTTGATAATACCATGCCAAATAAACCTTTATTTATAAGTTTAAAACAAGTAATTGCTGGTTGGAAAGAAGGATTAAAATATATAAAAAAAGGTGGTAAAATAACATTAGTTGTACCTCCTAAATTAGGTTATGGTTCAGAAATAACTTCAGGAATACCACCTAATTCTACTTTAATATTTGAAATTGAACTTATAGATATAATGAATTCAGTATCTACAAAATAATAGATTAATTTTAAATAATTAGATAACAAAAATTTTATTTATAAAAAATTGTATATGAGCAAAAAAATAAATTATATAAAATATTTTTTTATTTTTGGATTTTAAACAATATGATTTTTGTAATATTAATCACAGAAGCTCCATATAATAATCAAAATTCTTATTCTGCATATTTATTTACTAAAGCAGTTATACAGAAAAAAGAAACAATAAAAAGTATTTTTTTTTATAGAGATGGAGTATGTAATTCTAATAAAAATATTAAATTTAATGATAATGAATTTAATTTAATTACTTCTTGGAAAGAATTAAGTATAGAAAATCATATAAATTTATATTTATGTATTACTTCTGCTAAAAAAAGAGGCTTAATTTTAGAAGAAAAAAATAGTTTTAATAAAGATAATATTATTAATTATTATCAAAATAATATAATTAATAATTATTTTAAAATAACTACTTTAAGTACATTTACAAAATCAATATTAACTTGTGATCGCTTAGTTCAATTTTAATGAATAAAATAGCATTTATATTTTCAAAATCTCCTTATGGAAATAGTGTTGGTAAGGAAGGACTTGATGCTTTAATTTCTATATCCTCATTAACTGAGGATATAGCTTTGTTTTTTATAGGAGATGGTATTTTGCAAATACTAAAAAAACAAAAAACAGAAAAATTTTTATTAAAAAATTATAGCATTAGTTTTGGTATTTTAAAATTATGTAATATTAATAATTATTTTATTTGTTCCAAATCTTTAGAAATATTAGGAATAAAAAACTATAAAAAAAAACATTGGATTTTACCTGTTCAAATTATAAATCCATTAATGTGGCAAAAAAAAATTAGTAATTATAATATAATTCTTAATTTTTAATTAAAAATATTTTTTTATATATATGTTATATACCTTATTTAATTCTCCATCATCTTGTAATTTTTCTTTACTATTAAATATTTTAAATAAAAATGATGATTTATTATTAATTCAAGATGGAGTAATAGCTGGATTAAAAAATAGTATTTTTATACAAGAAATTATAAAAATCAAACAAAAAATGAAAATATTAATATTTGCAATAAATGATGATATATTAGCTAGAGGTTTAAATATAAATATTTCAAAAGAAATCATACGAATAGATTATATAAAATTTGTTGATTTAGTTATAAAAAATAAAAAACAAATAATGTGGTAATTATATTTTTAAAAAATATAAAAATTAAATTTGGATAAAAAAATGGTAACAATTAATCAACTAGTTAGAAAAAATAGAAAAAGAAAAATAATAAAAACTAATGTACCTGCTTTAAATTCTTCTCCTCAAAAAAGAGGAGTTTGTACAAAAGTATATACAACAACTCCTAAAAAACCAAATTCTGCATTACGTAAAGTTTGTAGAGTAAGATTAACAAATGGTTTTGAAGTTACTTCTTATATTTCAGGAGAAGGACATAATTTACAAGAACATTCTGTAATTTTAATAAGAGGAGGTAGGGTAAAAGATTTACCTGGAGTTAGATATCATACTATTAGAGGTGCTTTAGATTGTACTGGGGTAAAAGATCGGAAACAAGGTAGATCAAAATATGGAACAAAAAAACCTAAATAATATTATTATTTAATAATATTTTTTGTTTATATTTATTTAAGTTTTATTAAAATAATGGAGTAAATTTTATGCCTCGTAGACGTATAATTAGTCAAAGAAAAATATTACCAGACTCTCAATTTGAATCAAATTTATTAGCTAAATTTATTAATATACTTATGGTAAATGGTAAAAAATCTATTGCAGAATCTATTGTTTATTCTGCATTAAATAAAATAACAAAAAAAAAAGGTAAAAAAGAAATAGATATATTTTTAAGTGCTTTAGAAAATGTTAAACCTATAGTAGAAGTAAAATCTAGAAGGGTAGGTGGGTCAACATATCAAGTTCCTGTTGAAATAAGACCAATAAGAAGAAATACATTAGCAATGCGTTGGTTAATTAATGCTGCTAGAAAAAGACAAGAAAAATCTATGATTTTAAAATTATCTAATGAAATATTAGATGCTTTAGAAAATAAAGGAAATGCTGTTAAAAAACGTGAAGAAATACATAAAATGGCAGAAGCAAATAAAGCATTTGCTCATTATCGTTGGTAAAATATTAATTAAAAATAAAATGAATCAATTAATAAAAAAATATGCGTAGCTAAATCAATATTTAATATTTTATTAAAATACTATTAATATAATTTTAAAATTTTTTATCTAATAAAATAGAGGAATAATATATGAGTCGTAAAACTCCTATAACAAGATATCGTAATATTGGTATTAGCGCACATATTGATGCAGGTAAAACAACTACAACAGAAAGAATTTTATTTTATACAGGTGTAAATCATAAAATCGGAGAAGTACATGATGGCGCCGCTACAATGGATTGGATGGAACAAGAACAAGAAAGAGGCATTACTATTACTTCAGCCGCTACTACAACATTTTGGACAGGAATGTTTAATCAATATAAATCACATAGAATTAATATTATTGATACTCCAGGTCATGTTGATTTTACGATTGAAGTAGAACGTTCTATGAGAGTATTAGATGGGGTTGTTATGATTTATTGCGCTGTTGGAGGTGTACAACCTCAATCAGAAACAGTATGGAGACAAGCTAATAAATATAAAGTACCAAGAATTGCTTTTATAAATAAAATGGATAGAATGGGAGCAAATTTTACAAAAGTAATTCAGCAAATAGAAAATAATTTATTAACAGAAGCTGTTCCATTACAATTACCTATAGGAACAGAACATAAATTTACTGGTATTATTGATTTAATCCAAATGAAAGCATTAAATTGGAGTGAAAAAGATCAAGGAATAAGCTGTAATTATACTACTATACCATTAAATATGAAAAAAAAAGTTAAATTATGGCGTCAAAAACTAATAGAAACAGCAGTAGAATCCAATGAAATATTACTAGAAAAATATTTAAATGGTTATGAAATTTCTATACAAGAAATTAAATCTTCTTTAAGGAAGAGAGTTTTAAATAATGAAATTACTTTAATAACATGCGGTTCAGCATTTAAAAATAAAGGAGTTCAAGCATTATTAGATGCAATAATTGATTATTTACCTTCACCTAAAGATATCCCCCCAATTCAAGGAATATCTAATAATGAAAAAAAAAAAATAATTACTCGTAAAACTAATGATAATGAATTATTTTCTGCTTTAGCTTTTAAAATTGCTAATGATCCTTTTGTAGGAAATTTAACTTTTTTTAGGGTATATTCAGGAACTATTAGTAGTGGAGAAATTATTTATAATTCCATAAAAAAACAAAAAGAACGTATTGGTAGAATTGTTCAAATGCACGCTAATAAAAGAGAAGAAATAAAAAAAGTTTACGCTGGAGATATTGCTGCTGCTATTGGATTAAAAAATGTAACTACTGGAGATACATTATGTGATGTTAACAAATGTATTATTCTTGAAACTATGGAATTTCCAGAACCTGTGATTTCTATTGCAATAGAACCTAAAACTAAAATAGATCAAGAAAAAATGGGATTAGCTTTAAATCGACTTATTAAAGAAGATCCCTCATTAAGGAGTTGGACAGATGAAGAAACAAATCAAACTATTATTGCTGGAATGGGAGAATTACATTTAGAAATAATTGTTGATAGAATGAAAAGAGAATTTAATGTGTCTGCAAATATTGGGAAACCACAAGTTTCTTATCGAGAAACTATACAAAATACTATAACTAATATAGAAGGGAAATATATTAAACAAACTGGAGGTAGAGGACAATATGGTCATGTAGTAATAGATATTTCTCCATTAAAACCACAAAAAAATAATATAAGTTATGTATTTACTAATGATATAAAAGGTGGTGTAATACCTAATGAATATATCTCAGCTATAGATAAAAGTATTCAAGAACAATTAAAATCAGGTCCTATGGCAAATTATCCTGTTGTAAATATTTCTGTAAGACTTCATTATGGTTCTTACCATGATGTAGATTCTTCTGAATTAGCTTTTAAACTAGCGGCAGCAATTGCTTTTAAAAATGCATTTAAAAAAGCTAATCCTATTTTACTTGAACCGATAATGAAAGTAGAAGTTGAAACTCCTGAAGAATATATGGGAGATGTAATTGGAGATTTAAATCGTAGAAGAGGAATTATTGAAGGGATGAATAATATTTCTACTGGTAAAACTATACGTGCTTGTGTTCCTTTATCAGAAATGTTTGGTTATGCTACTGATTTACGTTCTTATAGTCAAGGTAGGGCATCTTATACTATGGAATTTTTAAAATATACTAAAGCTCCTAATAATATTGCAAAAATAATTATTGAATCTAGATCTAAATCATAAAATTTTATATAATAAAAATAATGTATATTAATTTATTAGAAGGATATTAATCTGTGTCTAAAAAAAAATTTGAACGATCTAAACCTCATATTAATGTAGGTACTATAGGACATGTTGATCATGGTAAAACAACTTTAACAGCAGCAATAACTACTGTTTTATCTAAAAAATATGGTGGTTCAGCAAAAGCCTTTGATCAAATTGATAATGCTCCAGAAGAAAAAGCAAGAGGGATAACAATAAATACATCTCATGTAGAATATGATACTAAAAATCGTCATTATGCTCATGTAGATTGCCCAGGACATGCTGATTATGTAAAAAATATGATTACAGGGGCAGCACAAATGGATGGGGCTATACTTGTAGTTGCAGCAACAGATGGGCCTATGCCCCAAACTAGAGAACATATTTTATTAGCAAGACAAGTTGGAGTTCCTTATATTATAGTTTTTCTTAATAAATGTGATATGGTTGATGATGAAGAATTATTAGAATTAGTAGAAATGGAAGTACGTGATTTATTAACACAGTATAATTTTCCAGGAGATACTACTCCGATTATTCAAGGTTCAGCATTAAAAGCTCTTGAAGGGGATAAAAAATGGGAAGAAAAAATTATTGAATTAGCAAATTATTTAGATACTTATATTCCTAATCCTATAAGAGAGATTGATAAACCTTTTTTATTACCAATCGAAGATGTTTTTTCAATTTCGGGTAGAGGTACTGTAGTAACAGGAAGAGTAGAAAGAGGTATCATAAAAGTAGGAGAAGAAGTAGAAATTATAGGGATTAGAAATACTATAAAATCTATTTGTACTGGAGTCGAAATGTTTCGTAAATTATTAGATGAAGGTCGTGCAGGTGAAAATGTAGGAATTCTCCTTAGAGGAATAAAAAGAGAAGATATAGAAAGAGGCCAAGTTTTAGCTAAACCAGGATCAATTAATCCACATACTAAATTTGAAGCTGAAGTATATATTTTATCTAAAGATGAAGGTGGTAGACATACAGCCTTTTTTAAGGGATATCGTCCTCAATTTTATTTTAGAACTACAGATGTAACTGGAACTATAGAATTACCATCTAATATTGAAATGGTTATGCCTGGAGATAATATTAATATGATTGTTACATTAATTTATCCTATTGCAATGACTAATGGGTTACGATTTGCTATTCGTGAAGGAGGTCGTACTGTAGGGGCAGGAGTAGTTACTAAAGTATTACAATAAATAATTGTAAAATAAAAGAAGATAAGGGAAAATATAAATAATCCCTTTGATTCTTTTTAAAATATATTAAAATATTAATAAATTATTAGCAAAATTTATTTATAATTTATATATAATATTCTATATTATTTTTTATTGGTTAATATAAAATGAATATTATAAATTTTAAAAAAAGTATAAATAAATATAATACAGATATTATAAAGTGGGTTATTAGTATAGTTTTTTTATTTATTATTTTAATATTTAATTATAATTATCAAAATATAAATTTATCTATTCGTGTATTTTTATTTTTTTTTATATTTACTTTAATTATTTTTATCATATCATCTACTAATAAAGGTAAAAAATTATTTTCTTTTATATATGATGCACGAATAGAAACTCGAAAAGTTATATGGCCTTCTTATAAAGATACTTGGAATACAACATTAATTATAATGATAATTATTATTATAATTTCTTTTATTTTTTTTATATTAGATAATTTTTTAATTTATTTAATATCATTTTTAACTGGAACAAGGTTATAATAATGAATAAGTTTTTAAAAAAAAAATGGTATGTTATTCAAGCTCGTTCTGGTTTCGAACATCGTGTTGCTAAATCATTAAAAGAATATATTAAAATTCATAATATGAATAATTTTTTTGGAAAAATTTTAATTCCTACTGAAGCTGTAGTTGAAATACGTGGAGGACAAAAATATAAAAGTGATCGTAAATTTTTTCCTGGATATATATTAATTCATATGATTATGAAAGAAGTAAGTTGGCATTTAGTACGAAGTGTTCCTAAAGTTTTAGGTTTTGTGGGAGGGAAACCTGATAATCCTTTACCTATTAGTAATAAAGAGGTAGATATAATTATTAATTCTTTGCAAAAAATTGGAGATAAACCTAGACCAAAAACAATATTTGACCCAGGAGAAATAATTAGAGTAAAAGATGGGCCTTTTTCTGATTTTAATGGCATAGTAGAAGAAGTAGATTATGAAAAAAGTAGATTAAAAGTTTCTGTATCAATTTTTGGTAGATCAACTCCTGTTGATTTGGATTTTCGTCAAGTAGAAAAAGGATAATATATTAATTAATGGAGATATATTTATGGCAAAAAAAATTAAAACCTATGTAAAATTACAAGTTCCTGCTGGTAGTGCAAATCCTAGTCCTCCTATTGGTCCAGCATTAGGACAACATGGTGTTAATATTATGGATTTTTGTAAAAATTTTAACACTAAAACTAGTAATTTAGAAAAAGGCACCCCTATTCCAGTAGTTATTACTATTTATGTTGATAAAACTTTTACATTTATTACAAAAACTCCTCCAGTATCTGCAATGATAAAAAAAATACTTGGTATTAAAAAAGGATCAAGTAAACCTAAAATAGATAAAATTGGTGTCATTACCAAAGATCAAATTCGTAAAATTGCAGAAATTAAATATGTTGATATGACTGGAATAAATATTACATCTATAATGTCTTCTATAGAAGGTACTGCTCGTTCTATGGGATTAATGATTGATAAGGATTAAAAATATCATGGGAAAATTAACAAAACGTATGAATGTAATGTATAAGAATATCAATTTAAAAGAACAATTTTCTATTGAAAATGCTATTAATAATTTAAAAAATTTAAGTAAAGTAAAATTTATTGAAAGTATTGATATTTCTATTAATCTAGGTATAGATCCTAAAAAAACAGAACAAAATATTAGGGGTAATGTTTGTTTACCTCATGGAACAGGTAAAAATATAAAATTTGCAATTTTTGCATCTGGTCAAGAAGCAATTAATGTTAAAAAATTAGGAATAAAATTAGTAGGAATGGAAGATTTATCAACAAAAATTACTAATGGTGAAAAAAATTTTAATGTAGTAATATCAACCCCAGAAGCTATGAGTATAGTTAGTAAATTAGGTCCTATTTTAGGACCTAAAGGACTAATGCCTAATCCTAAACTAGGAACAATAACAAATAATATAACTGAAACAATAAAAAAAATACAAAATGGACAAATAAATTTTCGTAATGATAAGAGTGGTATTATTCATGTTAGTATAGGAAAAATTAATTTTGCAAATAATAAAATTAAAGAAAATTTACAAATTTTATTAAAAACTTTAAAAAAGTTTAAACCTTTAAAATTAAAAGGGAATTATATAAAAAAAATATATATTTCATCTACTATGGGAATTTCTATAGAAATTACTAAAGATTGTGTAAATTTAATAAACTAATATTTTACTTTACAAAATTTTTTTTTATATTAAAATTATAATTTTTAACAAAAAACATTTTTTGTTAGAATTAATATTCTATATTGAGTAATAATTCTTTTTTTTTTATAAAAAATAGGAGTGTAATCAATATTATAATGTCATTAAATATTACAAAAAAAAAAATGATTGTTAAAAAAATTAGTAAAATAAATAAAAATGCCTTATCAGCTGTAATTGCTGATTTTTGTGGTGTTAACAGTAATAATTTAAATAAATTAAGGAAAAAAAGTAGAGAAAATGATATTGTTGTAAATATTATAAGAAATAAATTATTAAAATTAATTATTAAAAATAGTGATTTTCAATGCTTAGAGCCGTTAATTCATGGTCCAATATTAATTGCTTATTCACTTAAACATCCTGGTGATGCTGCTCGTTTATTTAAAAAATTTAGTAAAATTGATGAAAATTTTAAAATTAAAGCAGCTGCGTTCGGTAACAAAATAATAAGTAGTAAAAATATTAATATATTAGCTAATTTACCTACATATAAAGAAGCTATTACACGTTTTTTAATAATTATGAAAGATATTTCCATTGGAAAATTTCTTCAAATTTTACTTGAAATTAAAAATATAAAATAAATTTAATTTATTTAAATGAATATTATTTTTTAGGAAAGAGTATGTCAATAACTAAAGAACAAATTATACAAGCTATAGAATCTATGTCTATCATGGATATAATGGAATTAATAAAATCTATAGAAAAAAAATTTGGTGTTTCTAGCATTAGATCAAATGAAAAAATTGATAATAAAAAGAAAAAAGAAAAAGAAGAAAAAACAGAATTTAATATATATCTAAAAAATATAGGAAAAAATAAAATTTCTGTTATAAAAACTGTAAGAAGTATAATGAATTTAGGACTAAAAGAAGCTAAAGATTTAGTTGAATCAGCTCCTGTAATATTAAAAGAATCTATAAATAAAGAAGAAGCATTAGACTTAGAAGCTAAGTTAAAAAATTCTGGAGCAGAAATAGAAATTAAATAATTTTATAAAAATTTTAATAAAGAATTTATTTATATAAATAGTATTTATGAAAATAAATATTAATTTAATTAAATTGTTTAATTTATCAGATAACTGAGGAACCATATGGTTTATTCTCAAACTGAAAAAAAACGTATTCGCAAAGATTTTGGAAAAAGACCTCAAGTTTTAAATATTCCATATTTACTATCTATTCAGATTGATTCATTTAAAAAATTTATAAAAAGAGATCTTAAAGGAGAATATGGTTT
>NZ_CP046184.1:248406-327853 GCF_012567685.1 Enterobacteriaceae endosymbiont of Donacia marginata | reverse complement strand
GTTAGAAGCTGCATTCAAAAGTATTTTCCCTATATCTAGTTATAGTGGACATTCTAAATTAGAATATATAAATTATCATTTAGGAACATCACTTTTTAATGTAAAAGAATGTCATACAAGAGGAATGACTTATTCTGCTCCTATAAAAGTAATATTAAGATTAATTGTTTATGATAAAGAAAAACCTGAATTATCAATTAAAAATATAAGAGAACAAGAAGTATATATGGGAGAAATACCATTAATGACAAAAAATGGGACTTTTATAGTTAATGGTATTGAACGTGTTGTTGTTTCACAATTACATAGAAGTCCAGGTGTTTTTTTTGATAGTGATAAAGGTAAAACACATTCATCAGGGAAAATATTATATAATGCTCGTATTATTCCTTATAGAGGATCTTGGTTAGATTTTGAATTTGATCCTAAAGATAATATTTTTGTACGTATAGATAGAAGACGAAAATTACCGGTTACAGTTATTTTACGTGCTTTAGATTATGATATAGAAGAAATATTAGATACCTTTTTTGAAAAAAATATTTATAAGATAAAAAATAATAAAATAAAAATGGTATTAATACCAGATAGATTAAGAGGAGAAACAGCAACTTTTGATATTAAACATAACAATATTATTTATATAGAAAAAGGTAAGAGAATTACAATACGTCATATTAATAAATTAAAAAAAGATCATGTTAAATCTATAAATATACCTATAGAATATATGATTGGCAAAAGAGTTATAAAAGATTATGTTAATAAAACAACAGGAGAAATAATTATTTCTGCTAATTCTCCTTTATCAATAGATACAATTAATAAAATTTTTAAAAATCATGATACTATTGAAACTATTTTTACTAATGATTTAGATCATGGTAATTATATTTCAGAAACATTAAAATTAGATAATACAAATAATCGTTTAGATGCTTTAGTAGAAATTTATAGAATGATGCGTCCAGGCGAACCTCCTACAAAAGAAGCTGCAGAAATATTATTTAAAAAATTATTTTTTGTAGAAGATCGTTATGACTTATCACCTGTAGGTAGAATGAAATTTAATCTTTCATTATCACGTGAGTCTATTCTTGGTACTAGTATTTTAAGTAAAAAAGATATTATTGATGTCATTAAAAAATTAATTAATATACGTAATGGTAATGGAAATATCGATGATATTGATCATTTAGGAAATAGAAGAATTCGTTCTATTGGAGAAATGGCTGAAAATCAATTTCGTATAGGTTTAATCCGGGTTGAAAGAGCTGTAAAAGAAAGATTATCTTTAGGAGATATAGAAAATTTAATGCCTCAAGATATGATAAATGCTAAACCTATTTCTGCTGCTTTAAAAGAATTTTTTTGTTCTAGTCAATTATCACAATTTATGGATCAAAATAATCCATTATCAGAAATTACCCATAAACGTCGTATATCTGCTTTAGGACCAGGTGGTTTAACTAGAGAGAGAGCTGGTTTTGAAGTTAGAGATGTACATCCCACACACTATGGTAGAATATGTCCTATTGAAACACCTGAAGGACCTAATATAGGTTTAATAAATTCATTATCAGTATATGCAAGAACAAATCAATATGGGTTTTTAGAATCTCCATATATTTTAGTAAAAAATGGATTTATTACTGATAAAATTCATTATTTATCTTCAATAGAAGAAAGTAATTTTATTATTGCTCAAGCTAATACTAATATTGATAATAATAAATATATCAAAGAGCAGTTTGTTATATGTCGTCATAAAAGTGAATCAAGTTTATTTAAAAGAGAACAAGTCCATTATATGGATGTTTCAACACAACAAATTGTTTCTATTGGAGCTTCTTTAATACCCTTTTTAGAACATGATGATGCTAATCGTGCTTTAATGGGTGCAAATATGCAGCGACAAGCAGTACCTACATTAAAAACAGAAAAACCTTTAGTAGGAACTGGAATGGAAAGAATTGTTGCAATAGATTCTGGTGTTACTATTATTGCTAAAAATTCTGGTATTGTACATTATGTAGATTCTTCACGTATTATTATTAAAAAAGAAAATAATATTTTTACCAATTTAGATAATATTGATATATACCATTTAGAAAAATATGTAAGATCAAATCAAAATACGTGTATTAATCAAATACCATGCGTAAATTTAGGTGAATTAATTAATAAAGGGGATGTCTTAGCAGATGGCCCTGCAACAGATTTAGGAGAGTTGGCATTAGGACAAAATATGAGAGTAGCTTTTATGCCATGGAATGGTTATAATTTTGAAGATTCTATTTTATTATCAGAAAAAGTAGTTCAAGAAGATAAATTTACTACTATACATATACAAGAATTATCTTGTATTTCACGTGATACTAAATTAGGCCCAGAAGAAATTACATCTGATATCCCAAATGTAAGTGAATCTTCTTTATCTAAATTAGATGAATGTGGAATTGTATATATAGGAGCTGAAGTAAAGAATGGAGATATTCTTGTAGGAAAAGTAACTCCTAAGGGAGAGACACAATTATCACCAGAAGAAAAATTATTACGTGCTATTTTTGGTGAAAAAGCATCTGATGTAAAAGATACCTCTTTACGTGTTCCAAATGGGGTATATGGGACTATTATTGATGTACAAATTTTTACAAGAGATGGGGTTAAAAAAGATAAAAGAACTATAGAAATTGAAGAAATGCAATTAAAACAAATTAAAGAAGATTTATTTGTTGAACAAAAAATTTTTGAACAAAATATATTATTTAATATAAAAAAATTTTTATTAAAAAATAATTTTTTAAAAAAAGAGAATATAACAAACTTTGACATAAATTTTGTAACTTCTTTATCTTTAGAAAAAAAATCAAAACAAAAACAACTAGATGATTTTATAAATCAATATAAAGAAATAAAAAATATTTTTCAAAAAAAAATAAAATTACAAAAAATAAAAATTACACAAGGAAATGATTTAGCACCTGGTATTTTAAAAATTATTAAAGTAAATTTAGCCGTAAAAAGACAAATACAAGCAGGTGATAAAATGGCAGGTAGGCATGGAAATAAAGGAGTAATTTCTAAAATTTGCCCTATAGAAGATATGCCTTATGATAAAAATGGGACACCTGTTGATATTATTTTAAATCCCTTAGGAGTTCCATCTAGAATGAATATAGGACAAATATTAGAAACACATTTAGGATTAGCTGCAAAAGGTATTGGTGATCGTATTAATATCTTATTAAAAAAACAAAAAAACATAGAAAAAATACGTAATTTTTTACATAAAGCATATAATATTGGAAATAATATACGTCAAAATATAAATTTAAATAAATTTACTGACAATGAAATATTTTTATTAGCAAATAATTTAAAAAAAGGAATGCCTATTGCTACTCCAGTTTTTGATGGAGCACAAGAAAATGAAATAAAAGAATTATTAAAATTATCTAATTTACCAGTTTCTGGCCAAATAAAATTATATGATGGACGTACAGGAGAAGCCTTTGAAAAACCAGTTACTGTCGGATATATGTATATGTTAAAATTAAATCATTTAGTAGATGATAAAATGCATGCTAGGTCAACAGGATCATATAGTCTTGTAACACAACAACCATTAGGTGGAAAAGCTCAATTTGGAGGCCAAAGATTTGGTGAAATGGAAGTTTGGGCTTTAGAAGCATATGGAGCAGCATATACTTTACAGGAAATGTTAACAATTAAATCTGATGATGTTAATGGCAGAACAAAAATGTATAAAAATATTGTTGATGGTAATCATCAGATGGATGCTAATATTCCGGAATCTTTTAATGTTTTACTTAAAGAAATACGTTCATTAGGTATAAATATAAATTTAGAAAATAAATAATAATTTTTATATTAAAATTTTACTGGTTTATAATATAATTGAGGTAATAAATTTGTGAAAGATTTATTTAATTTTTTAAAATCACAAAAAAAAATAGAAGAATTTGATACAATAAAACTTTCTTTAGCTTCTTCTGATATGATAAAATCTTGGTCTTTTGGAGAAGTAAAAAAACCTGAAACAATTAATTATCGTACTTTTAAACCAGAAAGAGATGGTTTATTTTGTGCTCGTATTTTTGGTCCTATTAAAGATTATGAATGTTTATGTGGAAAATATAAACGTCTAAAACATCGGGGTGTTATTTGCGAAAAATGCGGGGTTGAAGTTACACAAACTAAAGTTAGAAGAGATAGGATGGGACATATTGAACTAGCTTCTCCAATTGCTCATATATGGTTTTTAAAATCTTTACCATCTAGGATAGGTTTATTATTAAATATGCCTTTAAGAGATATAGAGAAAATTTTATATTTTGAATCGTATGTAGTTGTAAAAGAAGGGATTTCTACATTAGAAAAAAAACAAATTTTATCTGAAGAACAGTATATGGATTTATTAGAAGAATTTGGAGATGAATTTGAAGCTAAAATAGGTGCTGAAGCTATACAATATTTATTAAAAAACATTAATTTAAAACAAGAATGTAAAATATTACGTAATGAATTAAGTAATACAAATTCAGAAACTAAAAGGAAAAAAATAGCTAAAAGAATAAAATTATTAGAATCTTTTATACATTCTGGTAATAAACCAGAATGGATGATAATGAATATATTACCTGTATTACCACCAGATTTAAGACCTTTAGTTCCTTTAGATGGGGGCAGATTTGCAACATCAGATTTAAATGATTTATATCGTAGAGTTATTAATCGTAATAATAGATTAAAACGTTTATTAGAATTATCCGCACCTGATATTATAGTCAAGAATGAAAAAAGAATGTTACAAGAAGCTGTTGATGCATTATTAGATAATGGTAGAAGAGGTAAAGCAATTACTGGTTCAAATAAACGACCTTTAAAATCACTAGCTGATATGATAAAAGGTAAACAAGGAAGATTTAGACAAAATTTATTAGGAAAAAGAGTTGATTATTCAGGAAGATCTGTTATTACCGTAGGACCTTATTTACGTTTACACCAGTGTGGTTTGCCTAAAAAAATGGCATTAGAATTATTTAAACCATTTATATATGGGAGACTAGAAATTAAAGGTTTTGCAACAACTATTAAAGCTGCAAAAAAAATGGTAGAAAAAGAAGAACCAGTAGTATGGGATATATTGGATGAAGTAATTAAAGCACATCCTATATTATTAAATAGAGCACCTACTTTACATAGATTAGGGATCCAAGCTTTTGAACCTATTTTAGTTGAAGGTAAAGCAATACAATTACATCCTTTAGTATGCGCAGCTTATAATGCTGATTTTGATGGAGATCAAATGGCTGTACATATTCCTTTAACATTAGAAGCTCAATTAGAAGCAAGAATTTTAATGATGTCTACTAATAATATTTTATCGCCAGCAAATGGAGAACCAATTATTGTACCATCACAAGATGTTGTTTTAGGTATATATTATATGACTAAAGACAAAATTAATGCATATGGGGAGGGGATGATATTAACGGATTCTAAAGAAGCTGAACGTGCTTATAATGTAGGTCAAGTAGACTTACATGCTCGTGTTAAAGTTAAAATTAAAGAATATACCAAAAATTTATTAACAAATGAATGGATTAAAAATAGCATTATTGTTAATACTACAATTGGAAGAGCTATTTTTTGGAATCAAGTTCCAAAAGGAATTCCATACTATATGATAAACAAAACTTTAGGGAAAAAAGATATTTCTAATATTCTTAATATATGTTATCGAATTTTAGGATTAAAATCTACAGTTATTTTTGCTGATCAAATTATGTATACTGGTTTTCAGTATGCAACAAAATCAGGATCATCTGTTGGGATAGATGATATTATTATTCCTAATAATAAAACTTCAATCATTAATGAAGCAAAATTAGAAGTTAATGAAATTCAAGAACAATTTCAATCAGGTCTTGTTACTGCAGGAGAAAGATATAATAAAGTTATTGATATTTGGGCTTCTGCTAATGAAAAAGTAGCTAAAGCTATGATGAAAAATTTGTCAGTTGAATATATAACTAATCAAAAAGGACATATAGTTAAACAAAGTTCTTTCAATAATATTTTTATGATGGCAGATTCTGGAGCTAGAGGTTCTGCAGCACAAATTAGACAGTTAGCGGGGATGAGAGGATTAATGGCTAAACCAGATGGTTCTATTATTGAAACTCCAATTATTGCTAATTTTAGAGAAGGATTAAATGTTTTACAATATTTTATTTCTACTCATGGTGCTAGAAAAGGATTAGCGGATACTGCTTTAAAAACAGCTAATTCTGGATATTTAACTAGAAGATTAGTTGATGTAGCACAAGATTTAGTTATAACTGAAGATGATTGTTCGACTTTAGGTGGAATAAGAATTTCCTCAATAATAACCGGGCGAGATATAAAAGAATCATTAAGAGAGAGAGTTTTAGGTAGAGTTACAGCTGAAGATGTTTTAAAAACAGATGGTAAAACAGTATTAATTTATAGAAATACTTTATTAAATGAAAAATATTGTAATATATTAGAACAATATGCAATTGATAATATTAAAGTTAGATCTGTTGTTTGTTGTGAAACTTCTTTTGGTGTATGTTCATATTGCTATGGTCGTGATTTAGCTAGAGGACATATTATAAATAAAGGAGAAGCTATAGGTGTTATTGCAGCTCAATCTATTGGAGAACCAGGTACTCAATTAACAATGAGAACTTTTCATATTGGGGGGGCAGCTTCAAGATCTGCAGCAGAATCTAGTATACAAGTAAAAGATAATGGAATTATTAGATTAATAAATACAAAATCAGTTATAAACAATACTAATAAATTAGTAGTAATTTCAAGAAATGCCGAATTAAAAGTAGTTGATAATTTAAATAAAATTATAGAAAGTTATAAAATACCATATGGAGCAATTATAACAAAAAAAAATGGATCTAATATTATTGCTGGAGAGATAGTTTCATATTGGGATCCTCATACTATGCCCATTATTACTGAAGTCAGTGGTAAAATCAAATTTGTTGATATGTTAGAAGGACAAACAGTTATAAAACAAACAGATGATTTAACAGGATTAGTATCTTTTGTTGTATTAGATACTTCAGAAAGACCCTCTATAGGTCGAGATTTTAGACCTATGATTAAAATTTTAAATGAAAATAATGAAGATATAATCATACCTGGAACAGATATGCCAGCACATTATTTTCTACCTAATAAATCTATTATTCATTTAAAAGATGAAAGTATGATTAATATAGGAGATATTTTAGCTAAAGTACCACAAGAATCAGGAGGTACGAAAGATATTACTGGTGGGCTCCCAAGAGTAGCAGATTTATTTGAAGCACGTAAACCTAAAGATGCTGCTATTTTAGCAGAAATTAGTGGTATTATTTCTTTTGGTAAGGAAACAAAAGGAAAAAGAAGAATAATCATTACTCCTATGAATTCAGATATAGAACCATATGAAGAAATGATTCCAAAATGGAGACAATTAAATATTTTTGAAGGAGAATTAATTAATAAAGGTGATATTATTTCAGATGGGCCAGAATCTCCACATGATATCTTAAGATTAAGAGGGGTAAACGCTGTTACTAATTATATAATTAATGAAGTGCAAGATGTTTATCGATTACAAGGAGTAAAAATTAATGATAAACATATAGAAGTTATTATACGTCAAATGTTACGTAAAGCTACTATAACTAAAATGGGAGATTCTATTTTTTTAGAAGGAGAGCAATTAGAAGTTTCTATAATTGATATAGAAAATAAAAAATTAAAAGATCAAGGAAAAAATATTGCGCGATATAATCGTGATTTATTAGGTATTACTAAAGCATCTTTAGCAACTTCTTCTTTTATTTCAGCAGCTTCTTTTCAAGAAACAACTAGAGTGTTAACAGAATCTTCTGTCGCAGGTAAAAGTGATGAATTAAAAGGATTAAAGGAAAATGTAATTGTAGGTAGATTAATTCCTGCAGGAACTGGATATTCTTATCATACAAATCGTATTAGTAAAAAAAAGATTGACAAAAAAATCAATAACATTTCTTCAGCAGATTCTGCTGCTGCTAATTTAACTGAATTATTAAATGCTAATTAAAATATATGTAAGTTTTAAAAATTTTTATTTTTTTTATTTAAATAAATAAAATAAAATATATTAAACTTTTTTTTAACGCCTTTTTTTGATATAATTATAAATAGTAATTTTTACTATTAGAATAATTATTATTTTTTAATAAATAATTTTATGAATTATAAAAAAAAAAAAAAATCTAAAATATGGTTAAAAAATAATTTTAAAGATTTTTATATAAAAAAAGTTAAAAAAAATATTAATAAATATAGATCACGATCATGGTTTAAATTAGCACAAATAGAGAAAATAGATAAAATATTTAAAAAAGATATGAAAATAATTGATTTAGGATCCTCTCCCGGAGGATGGTCTAGTTTTGCATCATTTAAAATTGGTAATAAAGGAAAAATTATAGCATGTGATATATTACCTATGAATTATATTCCAAATGTTTATTTTTATAAAGGTAATATATGTGATCCTATATTTTTTAATAAAATTAAAACGAAACTTAATAAAATAAAAGTTCATATAATAATGTCCGATATGTCTCCGAATATTTCTGGGATAAAAGAAATAGATATACCTCGGATTATTTATTTAAATGAATTAACATTAAAATTATGTTATTCTAAATTAAAACATAATGGAACTTTTTTAGTAAAAACTTTTCAAGGTAAAGGATTAACAAAATTTTATAATAAAATTAATTCTATGTTTGAAATTGTTAATATTAGAAAACCTAATGCTTCAAAATCTCAATCAAATGAAATTTATATTGTTGCAAAAAGATATAAAAATTAATATAAAATATACTATAAAGTTACAAGGGGTTACTTTTTGAAAGATATGGCAAAAAATCTAATTCTCTGGTTAGCAATTACAGTCATATTAATATCTGTTTTCCAGAGTTTAAATCTAAATAAACTTAATCAAAAAAAACAAATTTCATATTCAACTTTTTTATCCGAAATTAACCAAAACAAAATTCTTAAAACAAGTATTAATGGTAGAAGAATTCGTGTATTTAGAAAAAATAATAGTAATTATGTTACTTATTTACCAATGCATGATCCAAATTTATTAAAAATACTATTTTCAAAAAAAATTAAAATTTTAGGAGAACCTCTACAAAAACCTAGCATATTATTATCTATTTTTATTTCATGGTTTCCAATGTGTTTATTGATTGGAATATGGATTTTTTTTATTCGCCAATTACAAAATAGTAGTAAAGGGGCTTTATCTTTTGGTAAAAGTAAAGCACAAATACTTACAGCAGATCAAATAAAAATTACTTTTAATGATGTTGCAGGATGTGATGAAGCAAAAGAAGAAGTTAGAGAATTAGTAGATTATTTAAAAGAACCTAAAAAATTTCAAAAATTAGGTGGAAAAATCCCTAAAGGTATTTTAATGGTAGGTCCTCCAGGAACAGGAAAAACTTTATTAGCAAAAGCTATTGCTGGCGAAGCAAAAGTGCCATTTTTTATTATTTCAGGTTCTGATTTTGTAGAAATGTTTGTAGGTGTAGGTGCTTCAAGAGTAAGAGATATGTTTAATAAAGCTAAAAAATTAGCTCCATGTATTATTTTTATTGATGAAATAGATGCGGTAGGGAGACAAAGAGGAGCTGGATTAGGAGGAGGACATGATGAAAGAGAACAAACATTAAATCAAATGTTAGTAGAAATGGATGGATTTAATAATAATGAAAATATTATTGTAATTGCAGCTACTAATCGTCCTGATGTATTAGATCCCGCTCTTTTAAGACCTGGACGTTTTGATAGACAAGTTATTGTTGGGTTACCAGATATAAGAGGAAGAGAACAAGTATTAAAAATACATATAAAAAATGTACCTATCTCAAAAGATGTTAATTTAAAAATTTTAGCAAGAGGGACTCCAGGTTTTTCAGGAGCTGATTTAGCTAATTTAATAAACGAAGCTGCTTTATTAGCGGCACGTCATAATTATAATTATGTTTCTATGTTAGAATTAGAAAAAGCAAAAGATAAAATTATGATGGGGGCAGAAAGACGTTCTTTAGTAATGACTGAAAAACAAAAAGAAGCAACAGCTTATCATGAAGCAGGACATGCTATTATAGGTAGATTAGTTCCGGATCATGATCCAGTACATAAAGTAACAATTATTCCTAGAGGAAGAGCATTAGGAGTAACATTTTTTTTACCTGAAATTGATATTATTAGTATGAGTAGACAAAAATTAGAAAGTAAAATATCTACTTTATATGGAGGTAGAATTGCTGAAGAAATAATTTATGGAGAAAAATATGTATCCACAGGATCATCTAATGATATTAAAGTTGCTACTAATATTGCAAGAAATATGGTCACACAATGGGGTTTTTCTAAAAAATTAGGTCCTTTATTATATTCAGAAGAAGAAGGTGAAATTTTTTTAGGTAGATCAGTAGCTAAAGCAAAACATATGTCTGATGAAACAGCGAAAATTATTGATCAAGAAGTTAAATATTTAATAGAAGAAAATTATAATAGAGCATTTAAAATGCTAAAAGATAATATTGATATTTTACATGAAATGAAAAATACATTAATCAAATATGAAACAATTAGTTCAATGCAAATTGATGATCTAATGGCTAGAAAAGAAGTTAGACCTCCTGATTATGAAAAAAAAGAAAAAATTTAAAAAAATAAATAATTTTATGATATTTTATAAAAAAAAGAGTATATAATATGAAATATCATAAATATTTTGGAACAGATGAAATTAAATGTACTTTAGGTAAATTACAAATAAATTATAGTTTTATTATTAAATTAGATATAGTTATTGAAAAGATATTTTTTAAAAAAAAATATCAAAATATTATTATTGGTCAATATACAATAATTTCAGGCCATATAACTAATATTATATCTCAAGATTTAAATATTTCTGGATTAAATCTTATTTATTTGAGGTATAATATCTACCTGTAATAGCTTATTTAACGTTTAGGTTTTATTATATTAACATCACATCATACATTTTATTATAATGGTTTTAAACTATTTATTAATGAAATTATGATTAATAATCAAATAGAAAAAAATATAGAAAACAAAATAAATAATATTTTATTAACATCACAATTATTAATACCTAAAAAAATAATTTTCATATTTTTTCTAAACCTAAAAAACAATATATTAAATATTATACCTGTTTTTTACGGTATTATTTGAATGTATTAAAAATTATTATAAATTGTACTAATTAAGCTATTTTTAATATAGTTCCTAAAATTTTTAAAAAATTTAATAATTAAATTATATTTTTAGGAACTAATCTAAATGGAATTAATATAAATCATAAATATGGATATACTAATTTAAAAATTTTAAAGAAAAAAATTTTTAAATATAAAGCAAATTTAGCTTTTTCTTATTATAGTGATATTGATAAATTAATTATGTTAAATCATTAAAGTAATATAGGAAATGATGATCAAATAATTTATGTAATTTTTAAATATTGTTTAAAATAATAAAAATTTGTTAAAAACAGGTGTTATTAGAACTAAAATGAGTATTTTAGATTTAAAATTATAATTAAATAATATCGGGATCCCATTTATATGTACTAATATTGGAGATAAATTTATTTTTAATATGTTAATAAGAAAAAATGTCAATTTAGTGCTGTATCTTCTGGACATATAATTTTATTAAATAAAATACAACTAGAGATGCTCTTTTAGCTAGGATAGAAATTTTAAATATTATAAGTAAATATAAATAAAAATTTGTATGATTTACATCATAAAATATATTTATTTCCTCAAAAAATTATTAATTTCTCTTTAAAAAAATAATTTTTTAAAAATTTAAAAAATAATTTAAATAAAAATGAAATTTTTTTTTTAATAAAATTAGGTAATGAACCTATAATTAGAATTTTTATTAAAGGAAAAAATAAAAATAAAATTAATATAACAGCTAATAAAATAAAAAATATATAAAAAATAATTTTTTTTTATAAAATTAAAAATTATATTGTAATTATTATTAATTAATATATAATTAAAATAATTAATAATTAAAAAGATATTTTTTTAGTTTTTTATGTATAAATTATTATTAATTTTATTTATTTTTGTTTCATTTTTTTTAGTTAGTATTATTATGTTTCAAGATAATGATGATATAGATATTAGTGCGTCATCAAGTAATACAAAATCACCTTTTAATACAAATATGTCTAATAAAATATTAACTAAAAGTATTATTCTTCTTGCATCTTTATTTTTTATAATTAGTTTATTATTAAGTCATATTAATGTAAAAAAATATATTAAAAATATTAAATTGAATAATATAGTGAAAAATAAAATTTAAGTATAATAAAGTTTGCCGAGGTGGTGAAATTGGTAAACACGCTACCTTGAGGTGGTAGTGCCCTATTTTGGGTTTACGGGTTCAAATCCCGTCTTCGGTATCAAAATTATTCTTGCATTATTTATTTTTTTAGCATATCATATAGTATCATTAAAGTAGACGCGGGGTGGAGCAGTTTGGTAGCTCGTCGGGCTCATAACCCGAAGGTCGTTGGTTCAAATCCAACTCCCGCAACCAAATACCACATTATATTTAATCCTAAGTTATATTTTATATAAAAATAAATTAATCTGATTTTAATATCTAAAATACTTTTTTTATATATTTATAAATTAAATCAAAATATTGATAAATTAATTTTATTTAAATAATTGTATTTATATTCAAAATAAATTTTTAAAAAAAAAATTTAATATACAATATTTGTTGTAATATTTTAATATTATCTAGTTTTCTAATTTTCAGAATTAAATATTTGAGGATAACTAGGATGAATAAAGAAATGTTAGCTGTTATTGAAGCAGTTTCTAATGAAAAATCTTTACCTCGTGAAAAAATATTTGAAGCTATGGAAAGTGCTTTAGCTAGTGCTACAAAAAAAAAATATGAGCAAGATATAGAAGTATTAGTAAATATTGATCGTAAAAATGGTAATTTTAATACTTTTAGAAGATGGCTAATTGTTAAAAAAGTAAATTTTCCTACAAAAGAAATTACATTAGATGCAGCACGTATTGAAGATAATAGTCTTAATTTAGGAGATTATATTTATGACCAAATTAATTCTATTGATTTTGATCGTATTACTACACAAACTGCTAAACAAGTTATTGTTCATAAAGTTAGAGAAGCAGAAAAAGCTATTACTATAGCTCAATTTAAAAAACAGGAAGGAAAAATTTTAAGTGGTATAGTAAAGAAAGTAAATAGAGGACATCTAAATTTAGATTTAGGTCATGGTGTAAATGCTGTTATTTTACGTTCTGATATGTTACCTAGAGAAAATTTTAGATTAGGAGATAGAATAAGAGGTTTATTATTTTATATCAAAGAAGATGTCAAAGAAACACAATTATTTATCAGTAGATCTAGAATACAAATGCTAATTGAATTATTTAATATTGAAGTTCCTGAAATAGGAGAAGGATTAATTGAGATTAAAGCAGCTGCAAGAGATCCAGGATCTAGAGCAAAAATTGCTGTTAAAACCAATGATAAAAGAATAGATCCAGTAGGTGCATGTGTTGGAATGAGAGGTGCTAGAGTACAAGCAATATCTAATGAATTAAATGGAGAACGTATTGATATTGTACTATGGGATTCTAATCCTGAAAAGTTTATTATTAATGCTATGTCACCAGCTGATATATCATCAATAATTTTAAATAAAAAAATTCATGTTATAGATATAATTGTAGAAGAAAATAATTTAGCACAAGCTATTGGAAGGAATGGACAAAATATTCGTTTAGCATCACAATTAAGTGGTTGGGAATTGAATGTTATGACTAAACATGATTTATATCATAAATATAAAAAAGAAAAAAATAATATCATAAATATGTTTATGAAACACTTAAATATTAATTATGAATTGTCAAAAAAAATAGTTGAAGATGGAAATATTTCTTCTTTCAAAGAATTAATATCAACTCCAATTGAGAAATTATGTAAAATAACTAATTCTTTTAGTTTAAAAATTCGTGATTTAAAAAAAATAAAAAAATTAGCAGAAAATATTAATTTTAATTTTCCTTTAGCTAAGAAAAAAAATATTAATAATCAATTTAAAAAAAAATTATTAACATTAAAAGGAATTAATAATCAATTATCTGAATCATTAATAAATAAGGGCATTTTAACAATTGAAAAATTAGCTGAGCAAAGTATTGAAGATATATCTGATATAGATAATTTAGATCAAATAAAAGCAGGTGAAATAATTATGTCTGCACGTAATCTTTGTTGGTTTAATAAAAAAAATAATACGTAATTAATTTTGATAAGAGGAGTAAACAGCATGATAGATGCTGTTATAAATATAAAATTATTAGCTAGTGAAATGAAAATTTCAATAAAAAATACAATTAAATATTTTTCTGATATAGGTATTTATAAATTAGAAAATGATATAGTTAATAAAGAAGAAAAAAAAAATTTTTTAATATATTTAAAAAATAAAAAAATAAAAAATTTAAAATTATTAAATATTAAAAAAAAAAATAATATATTAAATAATAAAAAAAAAATTTTATCTCAAAATAATAGAAATTTATTACAAAAAAATAGTAAAATTAATAATCAAGTTTTACTAAAAAAAAAAACTTTAAAAAAAAGCAAACCATTTATTAAAAATAATGATAAAAAAAACTATAATATAGATTATAAAAAAAATTTAGAATTAAAGAAAAAAAAAATATATAAAAATAAAAAATATTATAAAAAAAAAATAAACACTGATATTTTTCATAGAAAAATAAATAATAAAAAAAAAATTATTAATAATAAATATAAAAAAAAAATTTCTAAATTATATCAGAATTTTAGTAAACCAGTTAAAAATGTTAATCGTAATATCATTATTAATGATACTATTAGTATTACTGAATTATCGAATAAAATGGCTGTTAAAAGTACAGAATTAATAAAAATTATGATTAATATGGGAGAAAAATTTTCTAATATTAATCAAAAATTAGATCAAGAAACAGCTCAATTAATAGCAGAAGAAATGGGTCATAAAGTTATATTACGTTGCGAAAATGATATAGAAAAATCATTAATTAATGATAAAAATTCTTCTATTAATCGAATCTCTATAGTAAGACCTCCAATAGTGACCATTATGGGGCATGTAGATCATGGAAAAACTTCATTATTAGATTATATTTTTTCAAGTAATATAACTAAAAAAGAAGCTGGGGGGATTACTCAATATATAAATGCATATGAAATAAAATTTAATAATAAACAAATAACATTTATTGATACTCCAGGACATGAATCTTTTACTTCAATGAGATATAGAGGTAGTAAAATTACTGATATAATAGTATTAGTTATTGCAATTGATGATGGAGTAATGCCACAAACTATAGAAGCTATTCAACATGCAAAAAAAACAAAAGTATCAATAATAGTAGCAATAAATAAAATTGATAAAAAAATCTCAAATTTTGAAAAGATAAAAAATGAATTAAGCCGATATAATATTCTTTCAGAAGAATGGGGGGGAGAAAATATATTTGTTAAAATCTCTGCTAAAACTGGTGAAGGTATAAATAATTTATTGAATGCTATTTTATTACAAGCAGAAATGTTAGAATTAAAATCTTTTAATGAGGGAAATGCTAAAGGTACAGTTATTGAGTCTTATTTAGATAAAGGAAAAGGTCCTATAGCTAGTGTTATCATTAAAGAAGGAATTTTAAAAAAAGGTGATATAACACTTTGTGGTTATACTTATGGAAAAATAAAAGGATTAATTAATAGTAAAGGTTTAGATGTTTTACAAGCAGGACCATCAACTCCTATTAAAATTTTAGGTTTATCAGAAGTTCCATATGCTGGAGATGATTTAATAGTAGTAAAATATGAAAAACAAGCTAAAGATATAGCATTATATAGAAAAAATAAATATAGAGAAATAACATTAGCTAATAAACAAAAAAAAATCAGAAAAGGATTTTTAAATTTAAACAATAAAAATATTCATGAAATAAATCTTTTAGTGAAAACAGATGTTCAAGGATCCATTGAAGCTATTAAAAATACATTAATCAATTTATCTAATGATCAGATAAATATAAAAATTATTTATTCTGGTGTTGGTGAAATTACTGAAACAGATATTTCAATGGCAATTGCTAATTCTAAAAAACATTTAATTATTATTGGATTTAATGTTAAAGCAAATAATATTGTAAAAAATATAATAAAAATAGAAAATATACAAGTAATATTTTTTACTATTATTTATGATTTAATTAAATATATGAAAAAATATATACAAAAAATTTTAATACCTAAATATAAGGAATCAATCTTAGGATTAGCAAAAGTTAGAAGTATTTTTACTATCCCTAAAATTGGGATTATTGCTGGATGTATAGTAACATTTGGAATAATAAAACGTAATAATTTAATTAAATTAGTGAGAGATAATAAAATTATTTATAAAGGAATTATAGATTCTTTAAGAAGATTTAAAGAAAGTGTAAATGAAGTAAGAAATGGAATGGAGTGTGGTATAGGTATTAAAAATTTTAATAATATTAATATTGGAGATAAAATAGAAATTTTCGAAAAAATTGAACTTATAAAAAAATAATATATTTTAATATTTTAATATAAAATATATATAAAAAAGGGAGGATATTATTGTATCGTAATCAACGAATTGCATATGAATTAAAAAAACAAATAGCAAAAATATTACAACATAATATTAATGATATTAGAATAAATAAATTTTGTACCGTTACTGATATAGTAATTTCAAAAGATTTTTCATATGCAAAAATTTTTATAATATTATCATATAAAGAAGAAAAATTAAAAAATAAAAAAAATTCATTTTTTTATTTAAATAAAACTACAGAATATATTAGATATATGCTTAAAAAAAAAATAAAATTACGTAAAATACCAAAAATAAAATTTTTTTTAGATTCTTCTTTTAAAGAAGGTAAATATATTAGTAATATTTTGAATAATTTAAAAATTCAAAAAAAATAATTATCACTATAATTATTTTTTTAAATATAAGATTTTAAAAAAACAAAAATATTTTATTATTTTTTAACTAAATTTATAAAATTTAAGATATCTAATAAAATTATTTAATATATTAAAATATTTTAAATATAAAAAATAATATAGATAAAAATATTTTATTTTATTAAGTATTTAACATTATTGATATAATAATCTATTATTATTTTATAATAAAATAATAAATTTTATAAATATTTAATTAATTTAAATAAAATTTATTTACTATTTTTAATAAAAAATACTAAAGATAAATATAATTTTCTTATTAAAAGAAAAAATGCTAATATCTCTATAAAATATTTTATTGAAATAATTAATTTTTTAAAAAAAGAGATTAGATATAGTGATCTTATATATATTGCATTAAAAATAAAGGAGAATTTTTTTATAAAAATATGAAATTATTAAATAATTAAAAAAATTAATTATAAAATATCAAAATTTATAAATTAAATATTTTTTGATAAAAAAAGTTATTGTTTATTAATAATAATATAAGTAATATATCTAAATTTTATTAGAAATAAATAGTAAAAACAAAATTAATATTCATTATATAAATTAAAAATATTCTATATTTTTAAAAAAATTCTATAATCTTATAATTATTAATCAAAATTATCAATTTATAACTAATGTAATGGAGTTAGGAGTTAAGTTATGTGTTTTAATACAGTACAAAAAATAAAAATTATAAAAAAATATGAAAATCATAATAAAGACAAAGGATCAACTAAAGTACAAATAGCTTTATTAACATGTAAAATTAATTATCTAAATAAACATTTTGCTATTCATAAAAAAGATCATCACAGTCGTCGAGGACTATTAAATATGATATCACAACGTAGAAAATTATTAAATTATTTTAAAAAAAAAAATTTATGTGATTATAATATATTAATTGAAAATTTAGGTTTAAGAAGATAAAAATATTTTAATATTAATCTGTATTAATTAGAGATTTTAAAAATTAATTTATTATTTTTAATATAAAAAATTTTTATTAAAGGATATTTATTTTGTTAAACCCGATTATTCATAGATTTCGTTATGGTAATAATACTGTAACTATTGAAACAGGGATGATAGCTAGACAAGCAACATCATCTGTAATGGTGAGTATTGATGATACTGCTGTTTTTGTTACTTTAGTCGTAGATAATGAAGTAAAATTAGAACAAAATTTTTTCCCTTTATCTGTGCATTATCAAGAAAAATTATATGCTGCTGGTCGTATTCCTGGTAATTTTTTTCGTAGAGAGGGACGTCCGAATGAAAATGAAATTCTAATTTCTCGTTTAATTGATCGTCCTATAAGACCTTTATTTAAAAAAGGTTTTTTAAATGAAACACAAATAATTGCAACTGTAATGTCTATAAATCCTGAAATTAATCCAGATATTGTTGCTATTATAGGTGCATCTACCGTCCTTAATTTAGCTGGTATACCATTTAATGGACCATTTGGTACAGCACGTGTTGGCTATATTAATAATAAATATGTATTAAATCCTAATATTAAAGACATGAAAAATAGTACATTAGATCTAATTGTTACTAGTACTAGAAAAGCTATTTTAATGGTAGAAGCTAAATCTAATTTATTAACCGAAGATCAAATTCTAAATGCTATAATATATGGACATAATGAACAACAAATTTTAATTAATAATATTATTGAACTATCTAATAAAATAAAAAAAAAATCTCATACATGGATTTTATATCCTTTAAATGAGCAGCTTAAAGAAAAAATTTATCTTTTATCTTATAAAAAATTAGTAAAAGCATATGATATTAAAGAAAAAAAATATAGAATGAATGAAATTGATTCAATAAAACATAAAATTCTTGAATTAGTGAAAAAAGAAAAGGAGTATGAAAATATTTCTCTTTATCATTTAAATGAAATTTTTTATGAATTAGAAAAAAAAATAGTTCGAAAAAACATAATAAATAAAAATTTAAGAATTGATGGTCGTGAACATGATATGATACGTAATTTAGATGTACGTATAGGTGTTCTTCCAAGAACACATGGTTCTGCTTTATTTACAAGAGGTGAAACACAATCTTTAGTTACAGCTACATTAGGAACTAATAGAGATGCTCAATCATTAGATGATTTATTAAACAATAAAACAGATAATTTTTTATTTCATTATAATTTCCCCCCCTATTCTGTTGGTGAAGTTGGTATGATGAGTTCACCTAAAAGACGTGAAATTGGTCATGGAAATTTAGCTAAAAAATCTTTAATCCCAGTCATGCCTAACATAGATATTTTCCCTTATACAATAAGGATTGTATCTGAAATAACAGAATCTAATGGATCATCTTCTATGGCTTCAGTATGTGGCGCATCATTAGCGATGATGGATGCTGGCATTCCAATTAATAATGCTGTAGCAGGTATTGCTATGGGATTAATAAAAGAAAATAATAATTTTATAATATTATCAGATATTTTAGGAGATGAAGATCATTTAGGTGATATGGATTTTAAAGTAGCAGGCACTAAAAATGGAATTACTGCATTACAAATGGATATGAAAATAGAAGGTATTAATTATAAAATAATAAAATTAGCTTTATTCCAAGCAAAATTAGCTAGATTACATATTTTAAAAGTAATGAAACAAGCTATTTCTACTCCCAGAAAAAATATTTCAGAATTTGCACCAAGAATTTATACATTAAAAATAAATCCAGAAAAAATTAAAGATATGATAGGTAAAGGAGGATCTGTTATTCGAGCTTTAACAGAAGAAACTGATACTATTATTGAAATAGAAGACAGTGGAATAGTTAAAATTGCAGCTAAAAATAATGAAAAAATTAAATTTGCAATTAAACGTATAAAAGAAATTACAGCAGATATTATTGTTGGGAAAATATATAATGGAAAAGTAGTACGTATTGTTGATTTTGGTGCTTTTATTTCCATAGGTAATGGTAAAGAAGGATTAGTACATATTTCTCAAATAACAAATAAACATGTAAATAAAGTAAGTGATTATTTACAAATATTACAAAATGTATTTGTTAAAGTTACAGATATTGATAAACAAGGACGAATTAGATTAAGTATTAAAGCAGCTACTATTGATAAAATTTAACTTTTAAATTTTATTATAAATAAAGTTATTATAGATAATTATATAAATTATTTTTATAAATAATATTTTCCAATAGTTAAATATTTAATATTATAATAATTAATAAAAAATTAATTGTAAAATTTTATTTATATAAAATAATTTTTAATATTTATAATTATGTTTTGTTATTATAAACATAATTATAATATAATTATTATTTTTCATAATCCCATCTAATAATTATTAGATAATTACTTATATCAGTTTTATAATTATTTATTTATTTTAAATAGGCATATATATTATATGATAAATATTACTAATTTCACTCAATTTGGTTTAAATAAGTTTATTTTAAAAGCATTAAACGATATAGGATATATAGAACCATCCCCTATACAAAAAAAATGTATTCCATATTTATTATCATCAAAAGATGTATTAGGAATAGCACAAACAGGTAGTGGTAAAACCGCTGCATTTATATTACCATTATTAAATAATTTAAATTTATCTATAAAGAAAACTCAAATATTGATTTTGACTCCAACTAGAGAACTAGCAATACAGGTAACTAAAGCTGCTTTATTATTTGCAAAATATTTAAATGGAATTAGTATTTTAGCATTATATGGAGGGCAATCTTATCAAGTACAATTTAAACGGTTAAAATTAGGAGTTCAAATTATTGTAGCTACCCCAGGACGTTTATTAGATCACATTAAAAGAAAAACTGTTAATTTATTTAAATTAACTAGTTTAGTAATAGATGAAGCAGATGAAATGTTAAGAATGGGGTTTATTGAAGATGTAGAAAAAATATTATCTACAATACCAAAAAAACATCAAACTTCATTATTTTCTGCAACTATGCCGAAAAGAATTAAAAATATAACTAAAAAATTTATGGTTCATCCACATGAAATATTTATAAAGACTAATATAAAAACAATACCAGATATCAAACAAACCTATTGGTTAATTAATAGTAAAAAAATAGATGCTTTAATGAAATTTTTAGAAACTGAAAATTTTACTGCAGCTTTAATTTTTGTTAAAACTAAAACTTCTACAATAGAAATTGCTGATATATTAAAACAATACAATTATAATAGTGCAGCATTAAATGGAGATATGAATCAAAATAATAGAGAAAAAACATTAGAAAGATTTAGAAACGGAAAATTAGATGTTTTAATTGCTACTGATATTGCAGCAAGAGGATTAGATGTAAATAGAATTGATTTAGTTATAAATTATGATATTCCTATGGATATAGAATCATATATTCATCGTATTGGAAGAACTGGTAGAGCAGGAAGGCAAGGTAAATCTTTATCATTTATCGAATATAAAGAAAAAAGATTACTTAAAAATATTGAATATAAAATAAAATGTAATATTAATGAAATATTATTACCTAATAATACAATTTTATATCAAAAGAGAATAGAAAATCTAATAAAAAAAATAAAAGAAGAATCAAAGTATATAAATAATGTAGATTTAATTAAATATAAAGAAATTATATCAACTTTAATTGTTGAAAATAATATAAATAAAGAAATATTAATTACAATTTTATTAAAATTATCTCAAAGTAAAAGACCTTTAATTTTACCTCCTGAACCGATCCCTTATAATAAGGTATTTAATAGAAAATCAAACTTTAATAAAAATAAAAGAATAAAAAAATATATGGATATATATCGTATTAATATAGGTAAAAAAGATAAAGTAGAAGTACGTCATATTGTAGGAGCAATTATTAATGAGTTAAAAATAAATAGTAATGATTTAGGTAATATAAAATTATTTAATAATTATTCTACTATTGAATTAACTCCTATAATTAAAAAAAATATTTTAAAATATTCTCAAAATATTAAAATTTTAAATAAAAATATTAGTTTTGAATTATTAATTGTAAAAAAATTTTACAAAAAAAGATTACGTTCAAAATTTAAAAAAAAATATATTAAAAAATAAAATATTTTAATTATTAATAATATTTTTAAATAAATTTTAATTAAAATTTTTATAAAAATCAATTATCCCTTTAGAAGAACAATCATATTTGGTTATTTTTTCTTGGATATTTTCATCTATATTTTCAACTAAAAAATTAGTTATTTTTTTCCCTAGTTCAACCCCCCATTGATCAAACGAAAATATATTTAAAATTACACCTTGTATAAAAACTTTATGTTCATAATATGAAATTAATAAACCTAAATTATAAGGAGTAATTTTTTTTAAAAAAATAGAATTACTAGGTTTATTTCCCAAACAATATTTATATATCTTATCTTTATCTTTTTTATATATATTATTAATATTACCAAAAGCTAGTGCTTTTGTTTGAGCAATATAATTTGCAATAAGTTTAGTATGATGATCTTTATATTTATTATTATAAGGAATAGCTGCCGCAATAAAATCACATGGAATTAATTTAGTACCTTGATGTAACATTTGAAAAAAAGAATGTTGACTATTTGTACCTACATCACCCCATATAATAGAACTAGTTTGATAGGATATTTTATCCCCATTTCTATCTATTGATTTCCCATTAGATTCCATATTTAATTGCTGTAAGTATGATGGTAAAAAACGCATATTATCACAATAGGGGATTATGGCTTCTGTTTCGGAATTCCAAAAATTATTATACCAAATACTAATTAAAGCCATAATAACAGGGATATTTCTATCTAATGGGGTAGAAAAAAAATGATAATCCATTTTATTTGCTCCTTGTAATAATTTTTTAAAATTATTAAAACCAATAGATAAAGATATTACTAATCCAATAGAAGACCATAAGGAAAAACGCCCCCCTATTTCAGATAATAATGGCAAAATATTTCTTTCATCTATTCCAAACTTTATTGCTGCATTTATATTATTTGTAACTGCAATAAAATGTTTAGAAAAAATATCTTTATTTAAATCTATATTTATTTTTTTAATAAACCATTCTTTTATGCTTAAAGCATTAGTTATTGTTTCTTGTGTGTTAAAAGTTTTTGAAGCAATAATAAAAATACTTTCTTCTGGTTTAATTTTATTAATTATATTTATAATTTGATTAGAATCAATATTAGATAAAAAAAATAAATTTAGTTTATTTTTATATTCTTTTAATGTTTCTGTTACCATCAGAGGACCTAATTGAGACCCACCTATTCCTATATTTATTATATTTTTTATTTTTTTATTTGTATAACCCTTCCATTTTTCTAAAATTATGTTATTAGAAATATCTTTAATTTTTTTTAAAATTTTATCTATATTATTATATATTTCTTTATGATTTAAAAATAAATTATTATTATTATATCTTAATGCTGTATGTAAAACAGATCTTTGTTCAGTAAAATTAATTTTTTTACCATAAAACATTGAATAAATAGCATCAAAACATTTAGTTTCTTTTGCTAAATTTATTAAATAATTTAAAGTTGTTTGATTAATAATATTTTTTGAATAATCGAAAAGAATTCTATTATCAAAATTAATAGAAAATTGTTTAAATCTATTTGGATTTTTTATAAAGAGAGTATTAATATTTAATTTTTTTATTTCTTGAAAATGTTTTTTTAAATATTTCCAAGAAGAAGTTTTTGTAGGATTAATATTTTTCATATAATGTTATTATATATTTTATATTTTTAAAAAATGTTTACAAAAATATTGTTTATAATTAAGTAAATTATATCATAACTTTTAAATTTATTAAAAATTCAATTTTTTATTTTAATATGATAAAATACTATTTTTAAATAAATATATTTTTTATATGATTCTTAGTTATTTAATTATTCCAAATAATAATTTTTTTGTTAAAAAAAAATATACAATTGTACTATTACATGGATTATTTGGTAATAAAAAAAGTTTATATATAATGGGTAAATTTTTAAATGAAAATTTAAAATATAAAATTATATTAATAGATATTAGAAATCACGGCTTATCTCCCTCTAATAAAAAAATGGACTATATATCTTTATCTAAAGATATATTAGATACATTAAATTTTTTAAATATAAAAAAAAATATTATTATTATTGGACATTCTATGGGTGGAAAAATAGCAATGAAGACTAGCCAATTTATGTCATTAGATGATATTAAAACTATTATTATTTTAGATATAGCTCCTGTAAAGTATCAGTATACTAATAATATTATATTTTTTGCATTAGAACAAGTATATAAAAAAAAAATTTTAATTAGGAAAGATGTATTTAATATAATGAAATTATATATTAATGATCAATATGTAATAAATACATTATTAAAAACATTTATAAATGGTAAATGGGAATTTAATTATCCAATTTTAAAAAACCAATATGAAAAAATATTAGATTGGAATATAATTCCTAAATGGCATGGTAAAGTTTTTTTTTTAAAAGGGGAACAATCAAATTATATAAATAAAATTTATTATAAAAATATCTTTTTTCAATTTCCTAACGCTAAAATATATAATATTCCTAATGCTGGTCATTTATTACATATTGAAAATACAAAATTAGTATTTAATTTAATATTAAAATTATGTTATAAATAATATTTTCAAAGAAAAAAATAATATAAAATGTCTAAAATTGGTATTTTTTACGGTAGTGATACTGGTAATACTGAAAATGTTGCTTTTAAAATACAAAAACAATTAAATAAAAAAAACTCTTCAGTATTTAATATTTCTAAAATAAATCAAGAAGATATTAAAAAATATAATACTCTTTTATTAGGAATTCCTACATGGTATTACGGAGAAGTTCAATGTGATTGGGAAGATTTTTTACCCACTTTACAAAAAATAAATTTTAAAGATAAACACATAGGCTTATTTGGTTGCGGTGATCAAGAAGATTATGGAGAATATTTTTGTGATGCTATAAAAATTATTTATGATATAGTAAAGAAAAATAAAGCTAAAATTATTGGTTATTGGCCTACTAAAGGATATCATTTTAATGATACTAAAAGTTTAAAAAATAAAGATTATTTTTTAGGATTAACTATAGACGAAGATCGACAATCAGAACTAACAAATTTACGAATTCAAACATGGGTACAACAAATATCTAAGGAATTAAAAATTTAATAATTATAAAATCAATTATATTAACAACAAATATAATTGATTTTATAAATTTTATTTATCATTTTTTTTTAATGATAAAATTCTATTAAAAATTATTTCATTTGTATTTGAATAATATTTATCAAAATAAAAATAACCTTCTCTTTCAAATTGAAAACGTTTATTTTTACTATTTTTTAATAAATTTTTTTCTATAAAACCATTATATATTAATAATGATTTTTTATTTAAAAATTTTAAAATATTGTCATTATTATTAATATCTTTTTTTGTAAATAAATTATCATATAAGTAAAATTTAGCTGGTTTAGAATATAAACAAGATATCCAATGGATTATACCTTTTATTTTTTTTTTATTTATCTTTTTTCCTAAAGAATCTTGATAATATATACAATGAATACAAACAATATTATTATTTTTATCTTTTATAATTTTTTTTGCTTTAATAACAAAAGCATATCTTAACTTTACTTTAGATCCTAAAATAAGTCTTTTATAATTTTTTTGATCTATTTCAGAAAAATCTAAAACATCTATATATATTTCTTTAGTAAAATAAATATTTTTATATCCCATATCTTTATTATTAGGATGATTAGGAATTAATAATTTTATCTTTTTTTTTAAAGGAAAATTATCAATAATAATTTTTAAAGGTCTTATTATTGCCATAGTTCTAGGAACTAATTGATTTAATTCTGATTTTATACAAGATTCTAAAAAAGACATTTCTATAATATTATTTTGTTTAGTTACCCCTATATTATAACAAAAATTTTTTAAAGATGATGATGTATATCCTTTTCTACGTAATCCAGAAATAGTTAATAAACGAGGATCATCCCAGCCACTAACTATTTTATTTTTTATTAAAATACTAATATTTCTTTTTGAAGTTATTCCATATTCTATATTTAATTTTGAAAATTCATATTGTTTAGGATGATTTTTTATACTAATATTATTAAGTATCCAATTATATAATATTTTATTATCTTGAAATTCTAATGTACATAAAGAATGAGTAATTCCTTCAATTGCATCAGATATACAATGACTAAAATCATAAGTAGGATAGATACACCATTTTTTATTAGTTTGATGATGATATTGAAATTTAATTCTGTATAATACAGGATCTCTCATAACAATAATTTTAGATGTCATATCTATCTTAGCACGTAAAGATAAACTACCTTCAGGAAATTTACCTAAACGCATTTTTTCAAATAATTTTAAATTATCTTTTATTAAACGATTTCTATATGGACTATTTTTACCAGGTACTAATAATGTCCCTCTATATTTTTTAATTTCTTTTATATCTAATTCATCAACATAGGCTAAATTATTTTTAATTAATTCTATAGCATATTTATACATCAAATCAAAATAATCTGATGTATATTTAACATTTTTATCCCATTTAAATCCTAACCATATTAAATCTTTTTTTATAGATTTAATATATTTTATATTTTCAGTTGTAGGATTAGTATCATCAATTCTTAAAAAAAATTTACCTTTATAAAATTTAGCTATTGAAAAATTTAAACAAATAGATTTTATATGTCCTATATGCAAATAACCATTAGGTTCAGGTGGAAATCTAGTACATATTAAATTATATTTTTTATTTTTTATATCATTTTCAATAATTTTAAAAATAAAATTTTTTTTATAGAAATTGTTATATTTATACATATTTTTTTACTCTTTTCACAAATTTAATGTAAATATAAGTTTAAATAAATAAATTAGTTGACGTTATAATTTATTATTTACATAATATAAAATAATTATTGGCTACGTAGCTCAGTTGGTCAGAGCACAGCATTCATAACGCTGAGGTCATGGGTTCAATTCCCATCGTAGCTAAATAAAAAATAATTCGCGGGAGTGGCGGAATTTGGTAGACGCACCAGATTTAGGTTCTGGTTATTTATTTTAAAATAATACGAGTTCAATTCTCGTCTCCCGCAAATAAGAATAGTAAACATTTTTGGGGTATAGCCAAGTGGTTAAGGCACCGGTTTTTGATACCGGCATCCCTGGTTCAAATCCAGGTACCCCAGATTTATTCATTTTTTTATAAAATTTAATAAAAAATAAATCTTTAATATTAATTATGCCAAATGATAAATTATATATTAAAACTTGGGGCTGTCAAATGAATGAATATGATTCTTCTAAGATAGCAGATATTATGGAAAATAAGTTAAATTGTCAAATTACTAAATCCGTTAAAGATGCCAATATTTTAATATTAAATACCTGTTCTGTTAGAGAAAAAGCACAAGAAAAATTATTTCATCAACTAGGAAGATGGCAAATTTTAAAAAAACAAAATCCTGAAATTATTATAGGAGTAGGAGGTTGTGTTGCTTCACAAGAAGGAGAAAAAATATTAAATAGAGCATTTTATGTTGATATTATTTTTGGCCCTCAAACTTTTCATAGATTACCCCAAATGATATATAAAGTACGTAGATTCAAAAAATATTTAATTGATATTAGTTTCCCTAAAATTGAAAAATTTAAATTTTTCCCGATAACAAAAACAAAAAAGGCAAGTGCTTTTGTTTCCATTATAGAGGGTTGTAATAAATATTGTACTTATTGTATAGTTCCTCATACTCGCGGAAAAGAAATAAGTAGACCTTATAAAGATATTCTTTTAGAAATTAAAAATTTATCTAATCAGGGAGTAAAAGAAATACATTTACTAGGTCAAAATGTTAATGCTTATAACTATTTTGATTATCAAAGTAAAAAATATTGTACTTTTCCAAAATTATTAGTACTAATTTCAAAAATAGAAGATATAAAAAGAATTAGATTTACTACAAGCCATCCTAAAAATTTTTCTACTGAATTAATTAATACATATAGTAATCTTCCTAAATTAGTAAATTTTTTACACTTACCAGTACAAAGTGGTTCTGATAAGATTTTATCTTTAATGAAAAGAAGATATAATATATCTGAATATATTAAAATTATTAATAAAATTAGAAATATTAGGCCTAATATTCAAATTAGTTCAGATTTTATAGTTGGATTTCCGGGAGAGACTAAAAAAGATTTTAATAAGACTATCTCTTTAATTTTAGATCTAGATTTAGATATGAGTTTTAGTTTTATTTATTCTCCTAGACCAGGAACTCCAGCAAGTAAAATGAAAGATAATATAAGTATATTAGAAAAAAAAAAAAGATTATATCTATTACAATATTATGTTAAAGAACAAGCTAAAAAGTTTAGTTTGAAAATGTTAAATACAATACAAATTATTTTAGTAGAAGGTATATCTATTCAAAATCATAAATATTTTGGTAAAACTGAAAACAATAGAATAGTTTTTTTTATAAGTGAAAAAAATTATATTGGGCAATTTATTTATGTAAAAATTCTTGATACTTATATATATTCTTTATATGGTAAATTTATATCTGTTTATAAAAATTAATTTTTATTTCAGGATTATATGGAATTAAATATTATTTTAAATTATTACAATTTTTGTAAAAATAATCATAGCCTTCCTTTAAAAGGTGATATTTTATATTGGTTATATAAAATTTTTTCAAAAAAAAATATAAAAAAAATTGAACTTAATATTTCTATAGTAGAAAAACATTCTATTTTAAAACTTAATAAAAAATATTTAAAAATTGCTAAACCGACTAATGTTTTATCTTTCTTATTAGAAAGAAATTTTTTAAAAAAAACATTATTAGGTGATCTGATTTTATGTAAAGAGATTATTGAACATGAAGCTTTTATACAAAAAAAACTTTTAAAATCTCATTGGGCACATCTTATTATACATTCATGTTTACATTTATTAAAATATAACCATAAAAATATTAAAGAAACATGTATAATGCAATTAAAAGAGATAAAAATACTTAATTTACTTGGATATAAAAATCCATATTTTAAATAAAATTTATATTATATAAATAATATATACAAAATTATTTTTATAAAATAATTTATTAATATTAAATTAATAAATTTGAATAATATATTCAGGAATTATTTTTATATGAAAAAAGAATACTTTCCTAAAGAAATAGAATTTTATGTACAAAAAGAATGGGAGTCTAAAAAAACTTTTAAAGTTATTGAAAATAATAATAAAGAAAAATTTTACTGTCTTTCAATGTTACCTTATCCATCAGGTAAATTACATATGGGTCATGTACGTAACTATACTATAGGAGATGTTATTGCAAGATATCAACGAATGTTAGGTAAAAATGTTTTACATCCAATTGGATGGGATGCTTTTGGTTTGCCTGCAGAAATTGCAGCTTATAATCATAATATTACTCCTAATATATGGACTAAAAATAATATTAAATATATGAAAAAACAATTAAAATTATTAGGATTTAGTTTTGATTGGGATAGAGAGATAACAACATGTAATCCTAATTATTATCGTTGGGAACAATGGTTTTTTTTAAAATTATATAATTTAGGGTTAGCATATAAAAAAAAAGATATAGTTAATTGGTGTCCTATAGATAAAACTATTTTAGCTAACGAACAAGTAATTAATCAATGTTGTTGGAGATGTAATAGTCTTGTAAAAAAAAAATTAGTAAATCAATGGTTTTTAAAAATTACTAGTTATGCCGAAGAATTACTTAATAATTTAAATAAATTAGATGATTGGCCTCAAAAAGTAAAAAATATGCAAAAAAATTGGATTGGTAAAATAGAAGGAATAGAAATTATTTTCAAAATTTATAATACTAATTATAAATTTAATGTTTTTATTGAAAAAAAATATTTTTGTATTCTTAAAAATATTACTTTTATTAAAATTTTATATAATCATCCAATATGTAAAAAATTTATAAAAAATAAAAAAATTAAGAATTTTATTAAAAAATATTCATCATTATCTTCATTAAAAAGAAATAAGTCTTTATCTAATAAAATAAATTATATTAATAGTGAATTATTTGCACAAAATAATATTATTTTAAAAAAAAAAATACAAATAATAATTGTAAATTATTTATCTAATTATAATGAAATTAATGCAACTATTGGGATACCTCAATATGATAAAAAAGATTTTATTTTTATACAAAAACAAAAAACATCATTTATCGCACAAAATAAAATATTTAATTTAGATAAAAATATTAAAAATGATAATATTTTACTTATTAAAAAGTTAATTTTAAAAAAAAAAGCATTTAATAAAAAATATTACCATTTAAAAGATTGGAGTATTTCAAGACAACGAATATGGGGAACACCAATTCCAATAATTATAAAAAAAAATAAGAAATTTATACCTTTAAAAGAAAATGAATTACCTTTTATTTTTCCAAAAAAAATTTTTAGTACAAATATAAAAGAAAATTATAGTAAAAAAATTAAAAATAATTTAGATTGGTTTAAATATAACAATAATGGAATAACAGGACAATTAGAAACTGATACATTTGATACTTTTATTGAATCTTCATGGTATTATGCAAGATATACTTCTATTAATGAAAACAAAAGTATGATAAATAAAAAAAATGCTAATTATTGGTTACCTGTAGATCAATATATTGGAGGGATAGAACATGCCACAATGCATTTAATCTACTTTCGTTTTTTTCATAAATTAATGAGAGATATTGGATTATTAAATACTGATGAACCAGTAAAAAAATTATTATGTCAAGGTATGGTATTAGCAAATTCTTATTATTATCTTGATAAGGAAAAAAAATATCATTGGATAAAAGAAAAAAATGTTTTTTTTGATAAAAAAAATAATATTTATTTAGATAATAAAGGAAGAAGAATAATTAATCATGGTATGATTAAAATGTCTAAATCTAAAAATAATGGGGTTGATCCTCAAAATATTATTGAAAAATATGGAGCAGATTCTTTACGTCTTTTTATTATGTTTGCTGCTCCTCCTGATATGGATTTAGAATGGCAAGAGACTGGTATTAAAGGGATGTATAAATTTTTAAAAAAAATATGGAAATTTATTTATGAATATAAAAAATTAACTTTTAGTTATGAAGAAATAGAAAAAGATAAATTAGATTCTTTATATAATAAAGAACAACTAATAATCCAAGATTATATAAATAAAACTATTATTAATATAACAAATAATTTTGAAAAAAATCAATCTTTTAATACAATAATTTCTTCAATTATGATTTTATTTAATAAAATTAAAAAATATAAAATATATAATAATATTGATTATACTATTATTTTTAATAGTTTATTAATTACATTAAAAATGCTCTATCCTTTTACCCCTCATTTTTGTTTTATATTATGGAAATATATGGGTAATAAAAATGATATTGATCATACATCATGGCCTGTAATTATAAAAATTAATACTAAAAAAATAAAAAATACATTTAATTTGATAATTCAAATAAATGGAAAAAAAAAATATAAACTTTCAATTCCAGACCAATTTAAAAATAAAGAAAATAATGTTAAAAAATATGTATTATCACATAATAATATATCTAAATTTTTAATTAATATTAAAATTATAAAAATCATATATATTCCACAAAAAATATTAAATATAGTAACAAAAAAAAAATAATATTTTTTATAAAATTAAATACTAATTAATAATATAAGTTTTAATAATAAAATGAATAAGATATTTTTAAAAAAAATTTATGCAGATATATATAATAAAAAATATTATTGTTATATTATAATGGGAAGTGAGTTATTTTTTATTAAAAAAAATATAACTTTATTATTAAAAAAATTAGTAAAATTAAATTTTATTAAAAATAATATAATAATTATAGATGATAATACTCTTTGGGAAAGTATTTTTTCTAAATTTATAATTATAGATTTTTTTTGTAAAAAACAAATTATACATTTAATTTTTTTAAACAAAAAAAATTTTCTAAAATCTAAAAAAAATATTAATACTTTAATTAAATATATAGGCATTAATAATATTCTAATTTTAGAAATTCATGATTATATAAATTTATATATTGAAAAAAATTTCAATAATATTATAAATAATAAAAATATAATAATTTATAAATTTAATAAATTAAATAATTTACAACTTCTTAATTGGATTTATTTTCGTTTTAAACAATTAAATTTATTTATAAATAAAAATATTTGTATTTTATTACATAATTTTTATTCAAAAAATTTAATGTTATTAAATCAAGTTCTAGAAAATATTTATATACAAAAAAAAAATCATAATTATTTAAATAATCTTTTTTTTAAAAAAAATAATAATTTAAATAATTCTATTTTAGAAGGTACTATTAAAGATAGTTTAATACTAATTAACCAAATGAAAAAAAATAAACAAAATATTTTTATTATTTTTAATAAATTACAAAAAAATATTTTTTTAATCTTTAAAATATATAGAAATTTAAAAAAATATCCTTTAAATATAATTTTTAAAAAATTTTTAATACTACCAGATAAACAAAATTTTTTTATAAAAATTTTAAAAAAAATTAATAATAAAAAAATATATTTAATTATTAAACTATTATTAGAAATTGAAATAAATCTTAAAAGTTTTATAATAAATAATTATACAGAAAAATATTTTTGGATTGATATAGAAAGATTAATTTTATTTGTTTCATAAAATATATTAAATTTTATAGGTATAAAATAATAATGTATAGTAAATATACTTTTTTACAAAATTATAAAATAAAATCAAAAAACTTTTTACAAAGAACAAAATTATTAATTAAAATATTTTTAATTTTATTAAGTATTTTAATATATAATTTGTATTATTTACAAATTAAATCTTTTAAAAAATATAAATTACAATCTGAACAAAATTACGTTGGTTTTTTTTTTTTAAAACCAAATAGAGGTTTAATTTATGATAGAAATGGTATAATTCTAGCTAAAAATAAAAGTTTTTACCACATTAAAATAAAACCTGATAATACTAATAATTTTTTCCAAAATGTTATTTTTTTACAAAAATTTTTAAAATTAAAAATTAATAAATTTAATATTATAAATTTAATAAAATCAAAAATAAAAAAAAATCCATCAAAAGAAATAATTTTAAAAATAAATCTAAATAATACTCAAGTATCAAAATTTTTAGTAAATAAATATCAATTTCCTAGAATGTCTATTAAAATTTATCAAAAACGTTTTTATCCAGAAAAAAAATTATTTGCACATATAATAGGTTATATACATTCTAGTAATAATAAAAAAAAAATTATTTTTAAGAAAAAAAAAACAATAAAAAATTATACTGATAACTCTTCAGTAGGAATAAATGGTATTGAAAAATATTACCAAAAGAAAATATATGGAACTAATGGTTATCAAAAAATTGCTGTAAATAATATAGGTCTTTATAAATATAAAATATGTAAAAAAGATGCATATACAGGGAGTGATATTTATTTAACTGTTGATTATAATTTACAAAAATATATTTATTCTTTAATGAAAGATAAAAAAGGTGCTGTAATTATTAGTGATACAAGAAATGGTGAAATTTTAGCTATGGTGTCTACTCCTAGTTTTGATCCAAATCTATTTCTTAATAATAATAAAGAAAAAACTAATTTACATTTTTTATTAAAAAATAATATTATTACTAATAATCCTTTAGTTAATCGTGCTATTCAAGGTATTTATCCTCCTGCTTCTACTATTAAACCATATATTGCTTTATTAGCATTAAATTTGAATTTAATAAATGAATATACAATATTATTTGACCCAGGATGGTGGAGAATTCCTAAATTTAATAAAATATATAAAGATTGGAAAAAAAATGGTCATGGTTATTTAAATATTAATAAAGCAATACAAGAATCATCTGATTCTTTTTTTTATAGATTAGCCTATAATATCGGTATTAATAAAATCTATAAATGGATGAATAAATTTGGTTATGGGAAATTAACAAATATTGATCTTTTTAATGAAAAATTAGGTAATATGCCAACAAAACAATGGAAATTACAAAATATAGATACACCTTGGTATATTGGAGATACTATCTCTGTAGGTATAGGACAAAGTTATTGGAATGCGACTCCGATCCAAATACATAATGCATTAACTATTTTAGTTAATAATGGTATTAGTAAACCTCTTCATCTTTATAAAAAAGAAAAATTAAATAATATTTTTACTTATTATACTCATAAAAAATATAAAAAAGTAGTAAATTTTTCTATATACTATTGGAATATAATTAAAAAAGGAATGTTTAATGTAGTAAATAAAAAAAATGGCACTTTATATAAATATTTTTTTAATGTAAAAAATTATAATATAGCCGCAAAAACAGGAACGGCACAAGTTTTTAATTTAAAAAATAAAAAAAAATATAATATTAATACAATAGAAGAAAAATTAAGAGATCATAAACTTATAATAGCTTTTGCTCCTTTTAACCATCCTAAAATAGCTATGACTATTATTATAGAAAATAGTAATAAAAATATATTTATTGGTGATATTGCTAGAAAAATTTTAGATTATATTTTTGAAAACAAAAAAAAAATTTTAATATAAAAAATTTAATTATGTGATTTTATTATGAAAAAAAAAAACTTTAATAAATTTATACATTCTGTATTACATATAGATGTAATATTACTATTATTAATTATAATAATTTTAATAATTAGTTTATTTATAACATGGAGTTCAACAGGTACTCAAAATTATATTTTTTTAAAACATAAAATAATACAAATTTGTATAGGTTTTATTACTATGTTAGTAGCAGCTCAAATACCTCCAAATGTTTATAAAAAATATTCTTTTTTATTTTATTGTTTTACTATATGTTTATTAATTGCAGTAAAATTTGTTGGTTGTACAATAAAAGGTGCACAAAGATGGTTACATATTAATTTTATTACATTCCAACCATCTGAAATAGCTAAAATATCAGTACCTTTAATTGTATCTTATATTATTAATAAAAATAATTATTATATTAATAAAAAAATATTTTTCAGAACAATAATTTTAATATTAATACCTACTATATTAGTTGCTAAACAACCAGATTTAGGTACTGCTATATTAATTGGTTTATCTGGGGCTATTATATTATTTTTAGCTGGATTATCTTGGAAAAGGATTTTCAATAGTATTATTTTATTTATAATATTTCTCCCTTTTGCATGGGTATTTTTATTACATGATTATCAAAGAGAAAGAATATTAATGTTATTAAAAACACATTATGATTTATTAGGTAAAGGATATCATATTTTTCAATCTAAAATTGCCATTAGTTCTGGAGGATTATTTGGAAAAGGTTGGAAACATGGAACACAATCACAATTAGATTTTTTACCAGAAAAACATACTGATTTTGCATTTTCTGTATTTGCAGAAGAATTTGGTTTTATCGGAGTATTATTATTAATCACTTTATATTTATTATTAATAGGAAGAAGTTTATTTTTATCATTTCAATGTCGAGATATTTTTAATAAAATCATAATTAGTGGAATAATATTAATATTTTTTTTATGTATATTTATTAATATAAGTATGGTAAGTGGTTTATTACCTATTGTAGGGATTCCTTTACCATTAATAAGTTATGGAGGTACATCTCTTGTTGTGATTATGGCTAATTTTGGCATTATAATGTCTATGTATACGCACAATAGTATTATTTAATATTTTAATTTTAAAAAAAAATATTATATATCATTTTATTTATAATATATTTAATAGGATTATTATCATGCAAAAAATATTTAATTTTAGTCCGGGACCGGCTTCATTGCCTTATGAAGTTTTAAAAAAAGCACAGAATGAATTAATAAATTGGAATAATTTACATGTTTCTGTTATGGAAATTAGTCATCGTACTGATGATTTTATGAATTTAATTAAAGAAATAAGAAAAGATTTAAGAGAACTAATGAATATTCCATTAGAATATGAAATATTATTTTGTCAAGGAGGTGCTAGAACACAATTTGCAGCTATACCAATGAATTTATTAGATTATAATGAAACAGCTGATTACGCAAACATTGGACATTGGTCAAATGAAGCAATAAAAGAAGCTACAAAATATTGTAATCCAAATATTATTAATCCATTAAAAAAAAAAAATGGATTATATTATATTGAAAAAATGAAATATTGGAATATGAATAATAATTCAAAATATATACATTATTGTCCTAATGAAACAATAGAAGGTATTGCAATTAATGAAGAACCTAAATTACAAAACAAAACTATTATAGCAGATTTATCATCTGCTATTCTTGCGAAAGAAATTAATATTAAACATTATGGTATGATATATGCAAGTGCACAAAAAAATATTGGTCCTGCTGGGTTAACTATTTTAATTATAAAAAAAAAATTAATTTTAAATAATAATAAAAAAAGAAAAGAATTACCTTCAGTATTAGATTATAAAATTATATCTAAATATAATTCAATGTTTAATACACCTGCTACTTTTTCTTTATATTTATCAGGTTTAGTTTTAAAATGGTTAAAAAAAAAGGGAGGTATAAAATATATTAGTAAAATAAATAAAAAAAAAGCAGAATTACTATATTCTACTATAGATAAAAGTAAATTTTATATAAATAAAATTAAAAATCGTAATAGATCAATAACAAATATTGTTTTTCATTTAAAAAATCCTAAAAAAGAAAATTTATTTTTACAAAAATCACAAGAAAATGGATTATATTATCTTAAAGGACATAAAAAAATAGGAGGAATAAGAGCTTCAATATATAATGCTATGCCTATAGAAGGAATTAAAAAATTAATAAATTTTATGAATGATTTTGAAAAAAAATATATATAAATGATATGATTATTTTAAATTTAATTTAAAGTATTATATAATATGAAAAATATTTTAACACTCCAACCTATTAATAAAATTCAAGGTTCTATATTTTTGCCTGGTTCTAAAAGTATTTCTAATAGAGTTCTATTATTATCAGCATTAGCTAAAGGTACTACTAAATTAATAAATTTACTTAATAGTGATGATATTAATCATATGTTAAATGCATTAAAAAAATTAGGCATTAATTTTATTTTATCTAAAAATAAAAAAGAATGTCTAATTATGGGAAATAATGGTATTTTTAGTCCTAAAAAAAAATTGAAATTATTTCTTGGAAATGCAGGAACTGTGATTAGACCATTAACAGCTTTATTATCATTGAATGATAAATGTGATGTTATTTTAACTGGAGAACCCAGAATGAAAGAAAGACCTATAAAACATCTTGTCGATTCTTTAAAAAATGGGGGGGCCATTATTAAATATTTAGAAAAAAAAAATTTTCCCCCTATACAGATACAAGGTGGCTTTAAGGGTAATAAAGTTATTAAAATTAATGGTTCTATTTCTAGTCAGTTCTTAACATCATTATTAATTATTAGTCCTTTAATAAAAGGTAATACTATTATTAATATTAATCATAATTTAGTATCTAAACCATATATTGATATAACTATTAAATTAATGAAAATTTTTGGTATATATGTAGAAAATAATAATTATAAACAATTTAAAATTTATGGACAACAGAGTTATATCTCTCCAGGAGAATATATTATAGAAGGAGATGCTTCTTCTGCTTCATATTTTTTATCTGCTGCAGCTATTAAAGGCGGTACAGTAAAATTAGAAAATATCAATAAACATAGTATTCAAGGAGATATTAAATATATTAATATATTACAGAGTATGGGAGCAACTATAAATTATGGTAAAAACTATATTAGTTGCACAAAAAATACGCTAAAATCCATAAATATGGATTTAAATGATATTCCAGATGTAGCTATGACTTTAGCTGTTACTAGTTTATTTGCTCGGGGAGTTACAACTATAAAAAACATATATAATTGGCGAGTTAAAGAAACTGATCGGTTACAAGCAATGTCTAATGAATTAAAAAAAACTGGTGCAAAAATTATTACAGGTAATGATTATATTATTATTACTCCTCCTAAATTTATAAATAAAGTTATAATTGAAACATATAATGATCATCGTATAGCTATGTGCTTTTCATTATTAGCATTATCTAATAATTCAGTAAGTATTATTAATCCTAGTTGTACTAGTAAAACATATCCAAATTTTTTTAAAGAATTTAAAAAAATAAGTTTTTATAATTAAATTATAAATATTAATTTAATTAATTAATATTTTAAAACATTAATTAATTAAATTATAAATATTAATTTAATTAATATTTTAAAACATTAATAATAGTATCTTTATTATAAATATATATAGTTGCAGAAAAAAAATTTTAATGTTAACGTTATATAAATATATAAAAAATATTATTTATATATATAAATATATTTATAATATTAAATTATATTTAAATACCTCTCATAAAAGGAATATATGAGTTTTTTCAAAAATAAAACTTAATATGATTTAAGTGTATATTTATCACAAACATTTAAAAGTTACGAATATGAATGAATGTTTCGAAGAATTATTTGAAAAATCATTAAAAAATAAAATCATTAATTTAGGATCAATAATTTCTGGAACTATTATTTCTATCGAAAAAGATATTGTTTTAGTAGATGCTGGATTAAAATCTGAATCCTGTATTCCTATTGCACAATTTCAAAATTCTCAAGGGGAGCTTGAAATTAAAATAGGAGATATTGTAGATGTATCATTAGATTCAATAGAGGATGGATTTGGTGAAACTATTTTATCTAGAGAGAAAGCTAAAAGACATGAATCTTGGTTAGTTTTAGAAAAAGCTAATATAGATAATAATAATATAAAAGGTATAATTACTGGGAAAGTAAAAGGAGGTTTTACTGTTGAGATTAACAGTATCAGAGCATTTTTACCTGGTTCTTTAGTAGATATTAGACCAATTAGAGATACTTCTCATTTAGAAGGTAAAGAATTAGATTTTAAAGTTATTAAATTAGATCAAAAAAGAAATAATGTGGTTGTATCTAGAAAAGCAGTTATAGAATTAGAAAATAGTGCAGAAAGAAATTATTTATTAAATACTATTTATGAAGGTATGGAAATTAAAGGTTTAGTAAAAAATCTTACCGATTATGGAGCATTTGTTGATTTAGGAGGTGTTGATGGATTATTACATATTACGGATATGGCATGGAAAAGGGTAAAACATCCAAGTGAAATTGTAAATATTGGAGAAGAAATTAAAATTAAAATATTAAAATTTGATAAAGATAAAACTCGTGTTTCATTAGGATTAAAACAATTAGGAGAAGATCCATGGAAATCTATTTCTAAACGTTATCCTGAAAATAGTAAATTATTAGGAAGAGTTACAAATTTAACAGATTATGGCTGTTTTGTGGAAATTGAAGAGGGGGTAGAAGGATTAGTTCATATATCAGAAATGGATTGGACTAATAAAAATATACATCCTACTAAAATAGTAAATGTTAATGATAAAGTTAAAGTTATGGTATTAGATATTGATGAAGAAAGAAGAAGAATTTCTTTAGGAATTAAACAATGTACAATTAATCCTTGGTTAGAATTTTCCAAAAATTATAAAAAAGGTGATCATGTTAAAGGTAAAATAAAATCAATAACAGATTTTGGTATTTTTATTGGTTTAAATGGAGGTATAGACGGATTAGTCCATTTATCTGATTTATCATGGATAAATAACGGTGAGGATGAAGTACATAAGTATAAAAAGGGTAATGATATTACCACTATAGTGTTACAAGTAGATCCAGAAAGAGAAAGAATTTCTTTAGGAATTAAGCAATTAAAAGAAGATCCTTTAAATAAATATTTAATAGAACAAAAACAAAATAATACAGTAATAGGTATTATATCTAATATAGATAATAAAAACATTAAATTAAAATTTCATGATGGCATATTAGGTAATATTAAATTATCCGATTATAAAAATAATAAAATTGAAAATATTTTAAAATATTTTAAAGTAGGACAAAATATAGAAGGTAAAATAAATAATATTGATCGTAAAACTAGAATTGTTAATATAATTATTAATTTAAAAAATATAGAAAATAAAATTATGAAAAAAAATAAAAAAAATGATTTTTCTAATGTAATGACAGAAGCTTTTAAAGCTGCAAAAAAATATGAATAATTAATATTAATAATTATGAATTATATAGTGATCCCCGTTACAAAGTTGAATCAGAATTGTTATGTAATATGGTGTAAAAAAACATTGAATGCTGCTCTTATTGATCCAGGAGGTGAATATTTAAAAATTCTAAAAATTTTAAATAAATATAAGTTAAATATAGTCAAAATTTTAATAACTCATTGTCATTTAGACCATATTGGTGCAGCTTATATTTTATCAAAGATTTTAAATGTTCCTATATTAGGTCCACATAAAAAAGATATTTTTTGGATAAAAAATATAAAATTACAAAGTACCCTTTTTCAAATACCACGTTGTATTTTTAAAAAAAATATATGGTTAAAAAATAATCAAAATATTTATATAGGAAAAATTATTTTAAAAACATATCATTGTCCTGGTCATACTCCAGGCCATGTTATTTTTTTTAATAAATTAAATAGTATTTTAATATCTGGAGATATTATATTCAGGAACAGTATAGGTAGAACAGATTTACCAAAAAGTAATTTTAATATTTTGATGAATTCTATAAAAAAAAAAATCATTTTATTAGGAATGAATACATCAGTGTTACCCGGTCATGGTAAAAAAACTAATATTTATTATGAATTAATGAATAATCCTTGGTTAATAAATTATAAAACTAACTACTTCTAAAATTTATTTTTTATAAAATTCTTAAATTTAAGAAATAGCTAGTAATTTGATAAATGTTTTATTTAAATATTTTAAAAGTTATAAACAATACCTATTCCAAAAAGATTATCTGTAAAAATATGATTTGATTTTATATATCTATCATTTTTATTTAATAAATTAATCCGATAATCAAGATAAGCAGATAAATTTTTATTAAATTTATAAATTGTATTAATTGTTACATATTTTAAAAAACTTATATTTCCACTAGCATAATGATATCCTGCTGGGATATTATTACCTTCTGATTGAACATAAGAAATAGTAGCTTTTAAATTATTATTAAATTTATATTGTCCAATAATTTCTAAATTTTTAATTTTATTAGCAAAATAAAAATTATTTCGATCTAAATATGTTAATGAATTTTTTGTTTTACTAAAAACAGTAGCTAAATAAATGTTATTTTTTTCGTATTTTGCTCCGATTGAAAAAGCATTTATATCATTATTTTTATCATTATGATTTTTTATAAAAAAAATTTTTTTTAATTCATCATTTTTGTCAATAATTTTAGAAGAATTAAAATAAGATCCTGTTATACTTACTCCTGAATTTCCTATTTTATATTTAATTGAAGCTCCCCATCCTTTTTTATTTTTTTCTTTTTCTATAAAAATATCATGATCTTTATTGTTACTTCCATTATAAAAAACATCATTTTCAGTATAAAAATGAGGACTCTTATATTGTAAAGCAATATCTAATCCTTTAATTAAACCAAAAAAATTTTTATTTCTATATGTTATAAGATTATTTGTTCTTCCAAACATAAATTTATCATTATAATTATACATTAAATCATCTATAAAAAAAGATTTCTTTTTAATAAGGGAAGTTGTGTCATATAAAATTCCATAATTTCTTCCAAAATCTATAGAACTGCTCCCATTATTAAAATTTAAACCTATAAATCCTAAACGAATTGAAGGAAAAACACTTTTATCTATTTCAGATTGATTTATTGGTAAACTATATTCAAACTGAGAATAACCAGAAATATTATTAAAAATATTTGTATTACTTTTAAAACCAAAAATCATATTTGATATAGTATTTTCATATTTTTTTGGTATATCTTCTGGGTCTTTATTAGAATAAGCTTTTTTAATATCTAAAAATCCATATAAATCTATTTTTTGTCCATTTTTATTATAAATTTCACTAGCACTAACAGTAGTAATACTACTAATTGTTAATAAAAAAGTTATTAAAAATTTTAATATATTATATTTCATAACCTTTATCCTTATTAATAATAATAATTTATATTAAATTTAAAATAAAATTTATAAAAAAAAAATTTTTTTATATTTATAAATTTTTTTTAAAATCTTGCATTATAAGGAGTTCTTGGAAATGGTATTATATCTTTAACATTATATATCCCAGTAATATATGATATTAATCTTTCAAAACCTAAACCAAATCCAGAATGAGGAATGGTACCATATTTTCTTAAATCTCGATACCACCAATAATTATTTTTATTAAGTTTTAATTCTTTTAATCTTTGATCTAGAATATCTATTCTACTTTCTCGTTGAGAACCTCCTATAATTTCTCCAATATCAGGGAATAAAACATCTATAGATGCTACAGTTTTTTTATCATTATTTAAATACATATAAAATGCTTTAATATTTTTAGGATAATTATATATTATTACTATATTATTAAAATATTTATTTGTTAAATATTTTTCATGTTCTATTAAAAGATCTTCACCCCAAGTAATTAAATGAGAAAAATTTTTTTTACAATTTGTTAAAATATTTATAGCTTCATTATATTCAATAACATTAAATTTATTTAATAAAATTTTATTTATTTTATTAAACAAATTATTATTATCTCTTTGAGATAAAAAAGAAATTTCATTTTCATGAAAAGTTAAAAAATACTTGAAAATATTTTTTAACATTTTTTCTATAAAATTAATAATATATTCTAAATTAGAAAATGCTATTTCTATTTCTAGCATCCAAAATTCTGCTAGATGACGTTTAGTATTTGAGTTTTCAGCTCTAAAGGTAGGACCAAATGTATAAACTTTAGACATAGAACAGGCATATGTTTCTAAATTTAATTGTCCTGAAACAGTTAAAAATGCTTCTTTACCAAAAAAATCTTTTTTAAAAATATTTTTATTTTTTCTATATTTTATATTTGATAAATCTAGAGTAGATACTCTAAACATTTTGCCTGATCCTTCAGTATCTAAAGTAGTAATTAAGGGAGTATTAACCCAAAAAAAATTTTCTTTATTTAAAAAATTATGTATATATAAAGCTATACTATGTTTTATTCTTGTAATACAACTAATTATTTTGGTTCGAGATCTTAAATGAGATACTTCTCTTAAATATTTTAAACTATGTTTTTTAGGAGAAATAGGATATTTTCCAGGATTATGTACCCATCCTAAAATTTCTATTTGTAATGCATGTACTTCATATTTTTGTAAATTTTTAGGAGAATATTTTAAAATACCTTTTACTTTTAAAGAACATCCACTAGTAATATTTAAAATTTCTTTTTCATAATTCTTTAATTTATTATTAGCAATAATTTGTATATCATGGATACATGATCCGTCATATAAATTAATAAAAGAAATACCTAATTTAGAATGTCTTCTATTACGGACCCAACCTCCTATAAATATTTTACTATTAATTTTTATTTTTCCAGTTATTAATTGAGATATACTAGAAATTAAATACATTATTATTTTCTCTTAATTAGTTTTTTAAATTTAAAGATTAATATTATTTTTATTATTAAATAAATTTAAGTTTATGAAAATTATAATTTCAATTATTTGTACTTAAATTTAAAATATTAAATGCATTTTTTTCTGTTTGAATATCTAAAATCGAATATTTTTCTTTTCTTAAAAAGACAATTTTCTTTAAAAGATTAGGTAATAATGAAGGTTCATTTCTACCTTTTAATTTTTTATATATTTTATCATACATACTTTTAAATAATAAAAATGGAGAATCAGTTCCAATTAATAACTTTTCTTTAGGAATTAACTTAACATCTTTTATAGAACCTATTCTATATTTTTTATTAAAAAATGATTCACTTAATCCTATTGACATATTCATATCTAAACATTTTTCTAATTCATATTTATTACCAGAAAAACAATGTATTATAATTTTAGAAATTTTATGGATCCAAAATTTTAATACATGAAAAAAAAGATTAAAAGCATTACGACAATGTAAATATATAGGCATCGCATAAGATGCAGCTAATTCAAGTTGAGTATTAAAAGTTAATAATTGTTCTTTTTTAGATGAATAATTTCTATAAAAATCTAATCCACATTCTCCTATTGCTACAATATTTTTATATTTTAAAAATTTTTCTATTTTATTAATAATATTGTTTTCCCATAAATTAGCATAATGAGGATGTATCCCTACTGTAGACCAACAATAATTTTGATATTTTTTAGTAATATTATAAGCATTTAAACTATCTTTTAGATCACATCCTATGATTAGCATACCATTTACTTTGTTTTGAATAGCTCTATTTATAATACCATCTATATCTTTTTCAAATTGTTTATTTGTTAAATTAACACTGATATCAAACATAAATATACTCTTTATATATTTTTTAAAAATTATTTCATTTTTTTTCTATAAAGTTTTTATTAATTTTATTTATTACCTTTATCCCTAAATTACGAAAATTTTCCGCTTTGGAAACTATATTTCCTTTTCCTTTAAATAATTTTTTAGTAGCTAAATTATAATTTATTTGTAATTTATTAATACTTCTTTCCAAAATAAGTATATCATCTACAAATAATCTGATTTTATCATATAATTTTGTAGCTTTACTTGCAATAACTAAAGAATTTTTATTTTGTTTATCAAAACGCCATAAATTTTCTATTGTTCTTAAAGAAATCATTAAAGTTGTAGGACTAACTAACATAATATTTAATTTTAAAGCTTCGTATAATAAATTAGGTTTATAATTAATTGCTAATGAAAATGCAGATTCTATTGGAATAAACATTATTATATAATCTAATAGTTTTAGTTTTAATAAACATTGATATTTTTTATTACTTAGTAAGTGTAAATGATTACGAATAGCTAATATATGTTCATTTAATGCTTTTTTTTGTTTATTTTTATCATTAGTATTGAAATAACGTTCATATGCTATTAAAGTCATTTTTGAATCTATAATTACCTTTTTATTATAAGGTAAATTTATAATTACATCTGGTTGTATAATTTCTTTATTTTCTAATTTTATTTTTTTTTGTGTTTCATATTCATATCCATTTCTTAATCCAGAAGATTCTAAAATTTTATTTAATACTAATTCGCCCCAAATACCTTGAATTTTATTATTTCCTTTTAAAGCATTAGTAAGATTAATCGCTTCTTGAGAGATATGTATATTTAATTTTTTTAAATTTTTAATTTCATTAGTTAATATGTTTCTTTCTAATGATTCTTGATTTAAATTTTTTTGTAATTGGTCTGTTAAAGATTCTAATTTTATATTTAAAGGATAAATAATATTTTTTATATTTTTAGTACTATATTCATCAATTCTTTTTTCACTTTTTTTTAAAATTTTATTAGCTAAATTTTGTAATTCTATATTTAAATAATGATTATTATTAATAATTAATTTTTCTTTTTTATTAAAAAAAAAGATAGTGTCATCTAATTTTGTTTGAAGTTCTTTAACTTTTATTTTTAAATTTAAAATAATTTCAATCTGATTAGAAATTAGATTATTTAAAGATTTATTTTCTATTTTTATTTTTTGTAAAAACTCTATTTTTTCTGTTTTTTTAATTAATTCAATTTCCAATTTTTTATTTTCTTTTATTTTTTTTATCAAATAATTTTTAGAAATTTGTTTTTTTTTTTTTAAATAAAAAAATATAATAGTAATTAATAAAAAATGTATAAAAAAATAAATAAAATTTTTGTAAAAAAACATTAAATTTATAACCTTATATAAAAAATATTATTATTATTTTTATTCTTTAAAAAATAAAGTTTTTTATTTAAAATAATAGCTATATTATAGTTGACATTTATTTAGAAATATGAATTAATTAAAATATATTTACTATAAATAGGCTTGTAGCTCAGATGGTTAGAGCACACCCCTGATAAGGGTGAGGTCGGTGGTTCAAATCCACTCAAGCCTACAAAAGATTGGGGCTATAGCTCAGTTTGGTAGAGCATCTGCTTTGCACGCAGAGGGTCAGCGGTTCGATCCCGCTTAGCTCCATTATTTTTAATATAATTAAGTTTTATTATTTTTGAATAAAAAATTTATCATTTCTTTTTCTAAAAAAGAAATATCTTTTTCTTTTGTCATATTTAATTTTTTTTCATTAATTAATTTAGTTTGATATAATAACCATTTACTCCAAGCATTTTTAGAAATATGATTATAAATTATTTTTCCTATATTACCTGGATATACTTTATAATTTAATTTTTTCATTTTACATTGAAAATATACACAAAAAATTTTTTTTGACATAAATTTTCTTCTATATTTTATTATTATATTAATATAATATATAATTTATTTTTTTCAAAATAATCACTTATTTTAAAAAATATGAATAATATAAAAAGTTTTGTTTGTCGTTATAGAAAATTAAAAAAATCGAAACAAATAATTTTTAATAAATATTTTCATCTTTTTAATATTTCTTATAAAAAAAAAAAATTAAATTTTATAAATATTTTTAATAATAAATTACCAATTATAATTGATATTGGTTTTGGTATAGATAATAATATTATTAATTTTGCTAGACATCATATACATTATAATTTTATTGGAATAGAAGTTTATTTACCAGGAATTATAAATTGCATCCAAAAAATAAAAAAAAATAAAATTAAAAATTTAAAATTAATTTATTATGATGCTTTTTTTGTCTTTAAAAACATGATCCCAGATGATTCAATTAAATTAATTCAATTATATTTTCCTGATCCTTGGCCAAAAATAAAACATAAAAAAAGAAGATTATTAAAAATAGATTTTTTAAAAATTATTTTTTTAAAATTAAAAAATAATGGGTTATTATATATAATAACTGATTGTTTAGATTATAGAGATGATATTAATTCAAATATAAAAAATATTAATTTTAATAATAAAAAATTTATTATTTTAAAATCTAATCAACATAAGAATATTTATAAAAATTTAAATTTTTTTTTATTAAAAACTAAGTTTTTTAATAAAGCAAAAAAAAAAAAAAGAAATATTTATTATTTAGAATATAAAAAAATTTTATTTCTTAAATAAAAATTTCTAGTAAATTATTTAAATATAAATGTCCTTTATTAGTTATAAACCAATAATCATTATTTTCTTTTAAATAATCTAATTTTAATGCTTTTTTTATTAAAAATATAATACTTATTGTATTTATCCCAGTAATTTTTATAAATTCTTTTTTACTAATTTTTTTATATAATCTTAAACGATTTAAAAAAAATTCAAATATTATTTCTTTATGTGTAATTGTTTTTATAGAATAAAAAAAATCACCATTTATATATTGTCTAATATTTTTATTTTTAATAATTCTGATAATTTTATTATCTAATAAAGTAATTTTACTATGAGAATTACAACCAATACCTAAATAATTTCCAAAGTACCAATAATTTAAATTATGTTTACATATAAATTTTTTTTTTTTTACAAAAGAAGAAATTTCATATTGTAGATATTTATGTTTAAAAAGTGTTTTTTTACCTTGTAAAAACATTTTCCATAATAAATCATCATTTAATATATTTTTAGGTTTAAATTTATCAAAAATTGTATTTTTTTCAAAAGTCAACTGATACCATGAAATATGACTAGGGTTAAATGAAATTGCTTGATATAAATCATCATAAGAATTTTTTAATGATTGACCAGGTATCCCATAAATTATATCTAAATTAAAATTTGATATATTATTTTTAATTAAAATATTAATAGCATTAATAGCATCTTCATTATTATGTAATCTTCCTAAAATTTTCAAACTTTGATTATTAAAGCTCTGAATCCCAATTGAAAAACGATTAATACCACTATTAATATAACTTTGAATTTTTTTTTCAGAAATAGAAGATGGATTTATTTCAATTGTAATTTCTACTGATTTTAAAACATGTATTTTTTTTTTTATTTTATTTAAAAGTAATAATATTAATTTTTCATTTAATAAACTTGGAGTACCTCCTCCTAAAAAAATACTTTTAATATAAATTTTTTTTTTTATAAAAAATAAAGTTTTTTCTAAATCTAGTAATAAACTATTTATATATTGTTCTTGTATTTTTGTATTTTTTTTTATAAAAATAGTTGAATAAAAATCACAATATGGACATTTTTTTAGACACCAAGGAATATGAATATATAAACTGTAATACTTATTAAAATTAATCATAATATTATATTTATATTAAAAACCAAAATTGGGGAAATAAATCCATTAATAAATTATTTAAAAAATATAAAATTATATTAGTAATTAATAAAATTATATTTATATTATAAATGTTCAAAAAATAATTTTTTTTAATATTATAAATTTGATTTATAAATATTTCTAAAAGATCATTAAAATCATTATGTCTTATATTAAAAATATTAGAAATTAAATATATTGTAATTAACCAAAAAAATAAATATCCTAAAAATTTTAATAAAGTTAAAATACTAACAAATAAATATGTATTTAAATTATAAAAAAATAAATTTTTATCTTGTATTAAAATTAATATTGGATATTTTAAAAATATTAATAATATAATTATCATAAATGATAAAAATTCATCTTTATTTTTTTGAAAAAAAAACTTTTTCAAATATTTTAAAATAAAATTTGTTAATAAAATAATATATTTTACAAAAAAATTATAATAATTATTAATGGAATAATATATCCATAATCTTAATAAAAATATAGAAATAATAATTTCTGTTAGATGTTTATAAAGACATATGATTGTTATCATAATAACCTCAAATTATATAAAATATTTTTTATTAAAATCATTTTAATTGATTATTATCAAACCAACTTTGTAAGATAATACATGCTGATAAGGAATTAATATCACTTTTTTGTAATTTTTTCCAACCTCCTTTTGAAAATAAAATATATTTAGCTTCAACTGTACTTAATCTTTCATCATGAAAAATTATTTCTATGTTAAATTTTTTTTTTATGTTAAAAGCAAAATTTTTAGCTAAAATAGTAATATATTGTTGACTACCATCCATTTTTAATGGTAACCCAACTATAATTTTTTTAGGTTTCCATTGATTAATTAAATAATCAAATTTAATCCAATTAATATTTCCTATTTTTTTATTTTTAATAACTTGTAATTTATGTGCTATCCTAATTAAACTATGTCCAACAGCAACTCCTATATTTTTAATTCCATAATCAAAAGCTAATAATGTTATATTATTATGTTTTTTATTCATATTAAGTATAAATATTCTAAATTATAGTTAATAATTAATATTATATAGTTTTTTAAATTTTATAAATGAAATATATTGATTTATTTATACTTTATAAGTCATAATAATATGATTTTTATTTTTTATAAAATCAAATAGGTCTCTCAAGATATATTTTATAGAGAGTTATTTTAATTTTTAAATAAGAGGCGCTGGTCTAATGCAGAAGAACCAAAGAATCCGTATTCGTCTAAAAGCTTTTGATCATCGCTTGATTGATCAATCAACAGCTGAAATTGTTGAAACAGCTAAACGTACTGGAGCTCAAGTTCGTGGCCCAATACCTTTACCGACTCGCAAAGAAAAGTTTACAATCTTAATTTCACCTCATGTTGATAAAGATGCAAGAGATCAATATGAAATTAGAACTCATAAACGTTTAGTTGATATTATAGAACCTACAGAAAAAACTGTAGATGCATTAATGAGATTAGATTTAGCAGCAGGAGTTGATGTACAAATAAGTTTAGGTTAATAAAATTTATTATAATTTTTTAACATATAAATAGAGTATATATAATATATGATTGGATTAATAGGTAAAAAAATGGGTATGACTAGATTTTTTACTGAAGAAGGTTTATCCATACCAATAACTGTTATACATTTTGAAACAATTCGTATTACACAAATTAAAACAATTTTAAATGATGGATATAATGCAATTCAAATGACTACAGGATTTAAAAAAACAAGTCGTATGAATAAAGCTGAAATAGGACATTTTGCAAAAGCAAAAACAAAAGCAGGATATATTTTATGGGAATATCGTTTTAAACAACATAATCCTAAAAAATTTTATGTAGGACAAAAAATAGATATTAATATTTTCAAACAAATAATAAAAGTAGATATTACAGGCATATCTAAAGGAAAAGGATTTTCAGGAACTGTAAAAAGATGGAATTTTAAAACTCAAGATGCTAGTCATGGGAACTCACTTTCACATAGGGTTCCAGGTTCTATTGGACAAAATCAAACTCCTGGAAAAGTATTTAAAGGAAAAAAAATGGCTGGACAATTAGGTAATAAAAAAATTACTATTCAAAATTTAGATATTATAAAATTAGATACTATAAAAAATTTACTACTTATAAAAGGAGCGGTTCCTGGATATACTGGAAGTAATGTTATTGTTAAACCAGCAATAAAAAATTTAATTTAATAAAACAAATATATTAATTAGGCAATTCATAATGGAAATTATAACAGAAGATACTAAAGATATAGTTATAGTTTCAGATATTATTTTTAATAGGAATTATAACAAATCATTAATACATCAATTAATAGAATCCTATAGAACAATAGGTAGACAGGGGACTAAAGCTCAAAAAACAAGAGGAGAAGTAAAAGGATCGGGTAAAAAACCATGGAAACAAAAAGGTACAGGAAAAGCTAGAGCAGGGTCTTTTAAAAGCCCTATTTGGCGTTCTGGAGGTATTACCTTTGCTGCAAAAAATAAAATATATAATAAAAAAATTAATAAAAAAATGTTTCGTAATGCATTAAAAAGTATTTTTTCAAAATTAATTAAAGAAAAAAGATTAATTTTAGTAAAAGAATTTACTATAAGTAAACCAAAAACTAAAATATTAATTGAAAAATTAAAAAAATATTTATCAACCAAAATAATGATTATTACAACATTTATTGATCAAAATTTATTTTTAGCATCCCGGAATTTATATAATGTAAAAATTAAAAATTCTATTAATATAAATCCTATTTATTTAATAAATGCTAATAAGACCATTATAACTGTTAATGCTATTAAACATATAGAAGAGATATTAAAATGATTTTTAAAGAATATGATTTTCAAATCATAAAAGGACCACATATTTCTGAAAAATCTTCCTTTGTTGCAGAAAAAACAAATACTTTAATTATAAAAGTTTTAAAAAAAGCAACAAAAATAGATATTAAAAAAGCAATAAAAAAAATTTTTAATATAAAAGTTAAAAGTGTTAATACTTTAATTGTGAAAGGTAAAAAAAAAAAAAATAAAAAATATAATTATCAACGTAATAATTGGAAAAAAGCATATATAATTTTAGACAAAAATCAAAAAATTGATTTTAATGTAAATAAAAATTTATAAGGATTAAATTTATAAAATATGACAATAAAAAAATATAAACCGACTTCTCCTGGTAGACGTCATATGATTAAAGTTATTAATCATTCTTTATATAAAGGAAAACCTCTTCCTTCTAAAATAGAAAAAAAAAATAAATCAGGAGGGAGAAATAATAACGGTCGTATTACAACTCGTCATATTGGTGGGGGGCATAAAAAATTATATCGTATTATAGATTTTAAAAGAAATAAAGATAATATTCCTGCTATAGTAGAGCGTATTGAATATGATCCAAATCGTTCTGCTAATATTGCATTAGTTAAATATAAAGATGGAGTAAAAAAATATATTTTATCTCCTAAAAATCTTAAAATTGGTGATATTGTAGAATCAGGAAAAAATGTTAATATTAAAATCGGAAATACGTTACCTTTAAGTAATATCCCTGTTGGAACTATTTTACATAATGTTGAAATGAAACCAGGTAAAGGTGGACAAATAGCTAGAGCAGCTGGTACATATGTACAATTAATTGCAAAAGAAGGTTCATATATAACTTTAAGATTAAAATCAGGAGAAATTCGTAAAATTTTATCTAATTGTAAAGCTACATTAGGAGAAATTGGAAATAATGAACATATGTTAAAATCTTTTGGTAAAGCAGGAGCCAAAAGATGGAAAGGAATCAGACCTACAGTTAGAGGAACAGCAATGAATCCTATAGACCATCCTCATGGTGGAGGAGAAGGCAAGAATTTTGGTAAACATCCTGTGACTCCATGGGGAGTACAAACTAAGGGTAAAAAAACAAGAAAGAATAAAAGAACAGAAAAATATATTATTAAACATCGTAATAAATAATATTAATAAAAGGTAAAAAAAATATGCCACGGTCTTTAAAAAAAGGTCCTTTTATTGATCAACATTTATTAAAAAAAGTTGAAAAATCAATAAAAAATAAAGATAAAAAACCATTACGTACTTGGTCTAGACGTTCAACAATTTTCCCTAATATGATTGGATTAACTATTGCTGTACATAATGGAAGACAACATATTCCAATATATATATTAGATGAAATGGTTGGACATAAATTAGGAGAATTTGCACCAACACGTACATATAGAGGGCATACAGCAGATAAAAAAATTAAAAAAACTTTAAAAAAATAAATACAATATGTATATATTACATATATTTACTTAAGGGAAAAAATGGAAATTATTGCAAAACATAAATATGCCCCTTCATCTGCACAAAAATTAAGATTAGTAGCTAATATTATTAGGGGTAATAAAATTTCTAAAGCTTTAGATATTTTAAATTTTTCTAATAAAAAATCAGCTTTTTTAATTAAAAAAGTATTAAATTCAGCAATAGCTAATGCTGAACATAATTATGGATTAGATATTGATAGTCTATTTGTATTTAAAATTTTTATAGATTTAGGCACAAATATAAAACGTATTATGCCTCGTGCAAAAGGACGTTCAGATCGTATTTTAAAATATACGAGTCATATTACTATTATATTATCAGATAATATAATTGGAGAAAAAAATTAATGGGCCAAAAAACACATCCAAATGGATTAAGATTAGGAATTACAAAAATATGGAATTCTATTTGGTTTGCAAATACTAAAAATTATGCAAATTATTTATATAGTGATTTACAAGTAAGAAAATTTTTAAATAAAAAATTGATAAAAGCTTCTGTATCCAAGATAACTATTGAAAGACCATCAAAAAGTATTAGGGTTAATATACATACTGCACGTCCTGGTATTGTAATTGGTAAAAAAGGAGAAGATGTTGAAAAACTTAGAAAAATAATTTCTAAAATTACAGGTGTTCCTGCTCAAGTAAATATAACAGAAGTTAGAAAACCAGAATTAGAAGCAAAATTAGTAGCTGATATAATAGCATCACAATTAGAAAAAAGAATAATGTTTAGAAGAGCTATGAAAAGAGCAGTACAAAATGCTATGAGATTAGGTGCTAAAGGAGTTAAGGTAGAAGTAAGTGGTCGTTTAGGTGGAGCAGAAATTGCACGAAAAGAATGGTATAGAGAAGGTAGAGTCCCGTTACATACTTTAAGAGCAGATATTGATTTTAGTTTATCAGAAGCAAATACTACTTATGGGATAATAGGAGTAAAAGTTTGGATTTTTAAAGGAGAAATATTAAAAAATAATTTTAAAAAAAAATTAATCTTTACAAAACCTATTACACATCATCCTCAATCTTATAGATTGCAACGTAATAAAGGACGTAAATAAAAAAGGGGTTTGAAATAATGTTACAACCAAAACGTACAAAATTTAAAAAAATGCATAAAGGGAGAAATCGGGGTATTATTGTAGGAATGAATATTAATTTTGGAATCTATGCTATTAAAGCAATAAATAGAGGGAGAATTACTTCTAAACAAATAGAATCAGCAAGAAGAGCTATTAGTCATTCGATGAAAAGACAAGGAAAGATATGGATTAGAATTTTTCCAGATAAACCTATAACAGAAAAACCCTTAGAAGTTAGAATGGGAAAAGGAAAAGGAAATGTAGAATATTGGGTTGCTTTAATACAACCTGGTAGAATTTTATATGAAATAGATGGAGTTTCTGAAATAATAGCACGTAAAGCACTTAAATTAGGTGCCGCAAAATTACCAATTAAAACTATTTTTCTAATAAAGTAAAATAAATCTTATATGAAAATACATGATATTATAAAAAAAAATAATAAAGATTTACACAATGAATTATTAAGTTTATCTAGAGAACAATTTAATTTAAAAATACAATTAACATCAGGTAATTTAAAACAGACTCATTTACTTAAAAAATCTAGAAGAAATATTGCAAAAATAAAAACAATTTTATCACAAAGAAAAAGAAAGATTATAAAATTATGCAAAAAAAAATAAAAATTTTAAAAGGAAAAGTAATAAGTAATAAAATGCAAAAATCAATAATTGTAAATATTAATAGATTAATAAAACATCCTATATATGGGAAATATGTTAATCGTACAACAAAATTACATGTTCATGATGAAAAAAATATATGTAATATTGGTGATTTTGTTGAAATTAAAGAATGTCGCCCATTATCCAAAACTAAATCTTGGATTCTAGTTAATATAATAAAAAAATCAATAATTTAATAAAAAATCTATATTTATTAATATAAATAAAATTTAAAATTTTAATTTTTTTAAAAAATAGAGATATTAATATATGATACAAGAACATACTATGCTAAATATAGCAGATAATTCTGGTGCTAGAAGTGTTATGTGTATAAAAGTCCTAGGAGGATCACGACGTCGTTATGCCAATATTGGAGATATAATTAAAGTTACTGTAAAGGATGCTATTCCTAGAGGAAAAGTTAAAAAAGGGGATGTATTAAAAGCAGTAATTGTTAGAACTAAAAAAGGGATAAGACGTTCCGATGGATCTATAATAAGATTTGACCATAATTCATGTGTATTATTAAACGATAGTAATGAACAATTAATAGGAACAAGAATTTTTGGTCCTATTACTAGAGAATTAAGGCATGAAAAATTTATGAAAATTATTTCATTAGCTCCTGAAGTTATTTAATTCAATAAAGAGATAGGAAATTATGATACATAAATTACGTTGTAATGATGAAGTAATAATTTTAACAGGAAAAGATAAAGGAAAGAAAGGAAAAATTAAATATTTTATAAAAAAAAAATTGGTAATCATTAAAGGAATTAATATTGTTAAAAAACACAGTAAACCTAACCCTACAGTATCACATACAGGAGGTATTTTAGAGAAAGAAGCAGGAATTCATATTTCTAATGTTGCTCTTTTTAATAAAGATACAGGTAAAGCTGACCGTGTTAAAATTAAAAATAATAAAGGAATTAAAAAAAGATTTTTTAAATCTAATGATAAAAATATAAAATAAATTAGAGATAATATTTAATGTCAAAATTATATAATTATTATAAACATAAAGTAATAAAAAAATTAATGTTAAAATTTCAATATAAATCTATTATGCAAGTTCCTTGTATAAAAAAAATTACTTTAAATATGGGAGTAGGAAAAGTAATATCTGATAAAAAATATTTAGATAATGCTATAAATGATTTAACTATTATTAGTGGACAAAAACCACTAACAACTAAATCACATAAATCAATCGCAGCTTTTAAAATAAGAAAAGGATATCCAATAGGATGTAAAGTTACTTTAAGAAAAAAAAGAATGTGGAATTTTTTTGAACGTTTATTATGGGTAGTAATACCTAGAATGAGAGATTTTAGAGGTTTATCAAAAAAATCTTTTGATCATAATGGTAATTATAGTATCGGGATAAAAGAACAAATAATTTTTCCAGAAATTAATTTTGATAAAATAGATCACATTCGTGGATTAAATATAACGATAACAACTAATAATATTTCAATAAAAGAAAGTTATTCTTTATTTAAAGAATTTAAATTTCCATTTAGATCATAAAAAAGGTTTATATAATGGCTAAAGAATCTATTAAAGCACGTGAACTAAAAAGAATAAATTTAGGGAAAAAATTTTTTTTAAAAAGAAAAAAATTAAAAAAAATTATTTCAAGTATAAATACTAATGATAAAGATCGTTGGGATGCTATATTTAAATTACAATCTTTACCAAGAGATTCTAGTTTATCAAGACAAAGAAATAGATGTAAAATAACTGGGCGTCCACATGCATTTTTAAGAAAATTTGGATTAAGTCGAATTAAATTAAGAGAAGCTGCAATGAAAGGAGATATACCTGGATTAAAAAAATCTAGTTGGTAATTTTATTATAAATTAATATAGGATCGTTTAAATATGAGTATACAAAATCCCATTGCAGATATGTTAACACGTATACGTAATGGACAATTATCAAATAAATCTAAAATTGTTATGCAATATTCAAAATTAAAAAAATCTATTACGCAAATTTTAAAAAATGAAGGATATATTAAAAATTTTAATATTATTAAAGAAAAAAATTTTTTATTAGAAATTACTTTAAAATATTTTAAAGGAAAAGGTGTTATAGAAAAAATACATTGTATTAGTCGTCCTGGATTAAGAATTTATAAAAAAAAAAAGTTTTTACCTAAAGTTATGGCAGGATTAGGTATCGCTATTATTTCTACATCTAAGGGAATAATGACAGATTATACTGCACGTTATCATGGAATAGGTGGAGAAATTATATGTTATGTATCCTAAAAAAGGTATATGAATAATGTCTAGAATCGCTAAAAAATTGATTATTATCCCAAATAACATTAAAATTACTATTAATGGACAACATATCAATATTCAAGGTAATAATGGAATATTAGAAAATACTTTTCATAAAACAATTAAAATAATTTTAAACAAAAATAAATTATTATTTAAACCTAAAAAAAAATGTAAAAAAGGTTGGGCACAAGCTGGAACTGCTAGTTCTCTTATGAATTCTATGATTATTGGAGTTACAATAGGTTTTTCAAAAAAATTGATATTATTTGGTGTTGGTTATAAATTTTCAATTAAAAATAATATACTTAACTTAATTTTAGGTTTTTCTCATCCAATAAATTTTACCTTACCCAAAGGTATTATTGGAAAATGTTTAAACCAAAATGAAATACTTTTAACAGGTGCTGATAAACAGCTTTTAGGCCAAGTAGCTGCAAATATAAGATCTTATCGTACTCCAGAACCTTATAAAGGTAAAGGTATTCGTTATAATAACGAAATCATCAAAATTAAAGAAACAAAAAAAAAATAAAATAAATGCAAAAAAAGTTTAACATTATGAATATTAAAAAAATTGCTCGTATACGTCGAGCTACTAAATTACGTAAAAATTTACAAAAATTAAAAATGATACGATTATCAATACATCGTACCTCTCGTCATATATATGCACAAATAATTTCTGTAAATAATAAAATTTTAATTACTGCTTCAACTTTAGAAAAAAAAATAAAAAAAAAATTAATATATACTGGAAATATAAAATCTGCTATTTTTATAGGAGAAAAAATAGCTACTAGAGCCATTAAACACGGTATTTTAAATTTATCATTTGATCGTTCAGGATTTAAATATCATGGGCGTATTAAAGCATTAGCAAATGCAGCACGTCAAACAGGTTTAAAATTTTAACATTCTTTTAAAAGAAGAAAATATGAATATTTATGATAATAAAAATCAACATCATGAGCTAAAAGAAAAATTAATTTCGGTTAATAGAGTATCTAAAACGGTTAAAGGTGGAAGAATTTTCTCTTTTACAGCTTTAACTGTAGTCGGTAATGGAAAAGGAAGAATTGGGTTTGGATATGGAAAAGCAAAAGAAGTTCCTAATGCCATACAAAAAGCAATGGAAAAAGCTAGAAAAAAAATGATTAACATTATTCTTAATAATAATACAATTCAATATCCTGTTAAAGGTCATCATACTGGATCTTTTGTATTTATACAACCAGCTTATGAAGGTACAGGTATTATTGCAGGTGGAGCTATGAGAGCTGTATTAGAAGTTGTAGGAATATATAATGTTTTAGCTAAAGCTTACGGTTCTACTAATCCAATTAATATAGTTAAAGCAACTATTAAGGGTTTATTAAATATACATTCATTAAAAATGATTGCTGCGAAAAGAAATAAAACTATAGAAGAAATAAAAAGGAATATGAATAGTGTTAAAAAATATTAAAATTACACAAATTAAAAGTTCTATAGGTAGATTACCTAAACATAGAGCAATTTTAATTAGTTTAGGATTAAAACATATTGGACATACTGTTATAAAAAAAAATACACCTAGTATTTTAGGCATGATTAAAAAAATATCTTATATGCTAAAGGTTTTATATTAATATGAATTTAAATAGTTTATTTTCTAAAATTAAAGATAATAAAAAAAGATTAGGAAGAGGTATTGGATCAGGAAAAGGTAAAACAAGTGGTAGAGGTCATAAAGGACAAAAAGCTAGATCTGGTTATAATATTAATAAAATATTTGAAGGTGGACAAAGTCCTTTACATAGAAGATTACCCAAATTTGGATTTAAATCAAAAAAGAATATTTTTTTTAAAGAAATTAGATTAGGAGATTTAGAAAAAATCCATAGTAATTATATTAATTTAGATATTTTAAAATCTACTAAAATAATTAGTAAAAAAATTAAATATGTAAAAATTATTAATAAAGGAGGTATTAAATCTCCAAAAAAAATTATTAAATTAAATTGTACAAAAAGTGTTAAAATAATTATAAAAAAATTAGGTGGTATAATTGAGGAATAGATAATAAATGATTAAATCATTTAAAAAATTAAATTTTCAAAGTACTAAAAAGGGTTTTATTGAATTAAAAGAAAGATTTATATTTTTAATAATATCTATAATTATTTTTCGTATAGGTTCATTTATACCGATTCCAGGTATTAATATTAGTATTTTACATTCTTTAATTATTAAGCAACATGGTACTATTATTGATATGTTTAATATGTTCTCTGGAGGTGCTCTTAGCAGAGCCTCAATTTTTGCTTTAGGAGTTATGCCTTATATATCTTCATCTATTATTATGCAACTTTTAACAGTAGTTCATCCATATTTTATTATTTTAAAAAAAGAAGGAGAAGAAGGTAAAAAAAAAATTAATAAATATACGAAATATACTACATTAATTTTAGCTTTTATTCAAGCTATAGGAATAACAACTGGATTACCAAAATTACCTGGGATGAATAATTTAGTTATTAATCCTGGTATTAATTTTTTTATAATTTCTAACTTAAGTTTAATTACAGGTACCATATTTTTAATGTGGTTAGGAAGACAAATAACAAAAAGAGGAATTGGAAATGGAGTTTCTATTATTATAGTAATTGGTATAATTACTACTTTACCATTAAATATAAAACAAATTATGGAACAAATAAGATATGGTAATTTAAATTTTTTTGTTATTTTTATCTTATTAATTTTATTATTTTTAATAATTTTATTTATTGTTTTTATTGAAAAAGGACAAAGAAAAATTAATGTACAATATGCTAGAAGATATTTTGGGAAACAAATTTATAATACACAACAAAGTACTCATTTACCATTAAAAATTAATATGTCTGGAGTTATCCCTGCAATATTTTCTTCTAGTATTATTTTATTTATTTCTACTATGTTTTCATGGTTTAGTAATATCACTAATTGTAATTTAATTAAAAATATTGCTATATCTTTACAACCTAGACAACCAATATATATTGGTTTATATATTTTAGCAATTATATTTTTTTGTTTTTTTTATACTATTTTAGTCTTTAATCCTCAGGAAACAGCCGACAACTTAAAAAAATCTGGTGCATATATTTCTGGTATTAGACCAGGAGAACAAACAGCTAAATATATAAAAAAAATAATTATGAGACTTACATTAACTGGTAGTTTATATATTACTTTTATTTGTCTTATACCAGAATTTTTAAGAAATATAATTAATGTCCCATTCTATTTAAGTGGTACTTCATTACTTATAGTAATAGTTGTGATTATTGATTTTATTACACAAATTCAAACATTAATTATGTCTACTCAATATGAGTCTATACTTAAAAAAATTAATTTAAAAGGATAATATTTATTATATATTTTTGGAGATATAATATAATGAAAGTTCGAGCTTCAATAAAAAAAATATGTCGTAATTGTAAAATTATTCGTAGAAATAGGGTAATATATGTAGTCTGTAAAACAGATCCTAAGCATAAACAACGTCAAGGATAATTATTTTCTATTTTAAAAAAAAAAATTATAAAAATTAAATAAAGGATTTAAAATGGTTCGTATAGCTGGAGTAAATATTCCTGATAATAAACGTACAATAATAGCATTAAAATATATTTATGGTATAGGAAAATCTCATGCAGCTCGTATATGTAAAATAACTAATATTTCTCAAAATATTAAAATTAATCAACTTACCGAAAAAAAAATAGATTTATTAAGAAATATTATATTAAAATTTAAAGTAGAAGGAGATTTAAGAAGAAGTATTAATTTACATATTAAAAGATTAGTTGATCTTAATTGTTATAGAGGGTTACGTCATAAAAAAGGATTACCAGTTAGAGGACAACGTACTAAAACTAATGCACATACTATAAAAAAACTATATAAATATTTTAAAAAATAATATTATAATGAGTATATATAATGAAAAAAAAATCTTTAAATTCAAAAAAAAAAATTAAAAAACAAATTATAGATGGTATTGCACATATACATGCTTCTTTTAACAATACCATTGTTACTATTACAGATAGACAAGGTAATTCTCTAGGATGTGCAACAGCAGGAGGTTCTGGTTTTAGAGGATCAAGAAAATCAACTCCGTTTGCAGCACAAGTAGCTGCAGAAAAATGTGCTGAAATTGTGAAACATTATGGTATTAAAAATTTAGAGATTATGGTAAAAGGACCAGGACCTGGAAGAGAGTCTACTATTAGAGCATTAAATAATTCTGGTTTTAAAATAACTAATATTACTGATATTACTCCTATTCCTCATAATGGATGTAGACCACCAAAAAAAAGAAGAGTATAAATAATTATTTATAATTAATTAAAATATTTTAGGAAAAATATAATGGCAAGATATTTAGGCCCAAAATTAAAATTATCTCGAAGAGAGGGCACTGATTTATTTTTAAAATCTAATGTACGTGCTATTGATACTAAATGTAAATTAGAACAAGCTCCAGGGCAACATGGTATAAAAAAATCTAGATTATCTGATTATGGTATTCAATTGAGAGAAAAACAAAAAATACGTAGATTATATGGTATATTAGAACGACAATTTCATAATTATTATAAAAAAGCCTCACATATAAAAGGAAATACTGGATTTAATTTATTATGTTTATTAGAAAAAAGATTGGATAATATTGTTTATAGAATGGGTTTTGGAGTTACAAGAGCAGAAGCCAGACAATTAATTTCTCATAAATCTATAAAAGTTAATAACTATATTGTTAACATAGCTTCTTATCAAGTATCTTTAAATGATAAAATTTCTGTATGTGAAAAATCTAAAAAACAACTAAGAATTAATGCTTCAATAGATTTATATTCTCAAAGAGAGAAACCTAACTGGTTAGAAGTAAATAATAAAAAAATGGAGGGTATTTTTAAAAGGCTTCCTGAACGTTCTGATTTACCTGCAGATATTAATGAACATTTAATTATTGAATTATATTCAAAATAATTTTTTATAAGAGAGCATATAAATGGATCAAAATTCTGTTACAGAATTTTTAAAACCTAAATTAGTAGATATAGAACATATTAGTAATAATACTATAAAAGTAACTTTAGAACCTTTAGAACGTGGTTTTGGTCATACTTTAGGAAATTCATTAAGACGTATTTTATTATCTTCAATTCCTGGTTACGCAGTAACAGAGGTAGAAATAGAAGGAATATTACATGAGTATAGTACTAAAGAAGGAATTAAAGAGGATATTATTGAAATACTTTTAAATTTAAAAGAATTAGCTATAAAAATAGAAAATAATAAAAAAGAGGTTATTTTAATTTTAAAAAAAACAGGAATTGGAATTGTAAAAGCTTCTGATATTATTCATGGAAATGATATAGAAATTGTAAATAAGGAACATATTATTTGTCACATTACTAATATAAATACATCAATTGATATGAAAATAAAGATAGAATTAGGTCGGGGATATGTAGCAGCACATACAAAAATTAATAATAATAATTTTCAAAAAGATCATAAAATAGGAAGGTTATTACTAGATGCATCTTATAGTCCTATAAAAAAAATAATATATAATGTAGAATCAGCTAGAGTAGACCAAAGAACAGATTTAGATAAATTAATAATAGAAATGGAAACTAATGGAACAATTGATCCGGAACAAGCTATTCGGAAAGCAGCAACTATTTTAGTAGAACAATTAGAATCATTTGTAAATTTAAAAGATATTCAACAAGAAACAGAAATTAAAGAGGAAAAACCAGAATTTGATCCTATTTTATTACATTCTGTCGATGATTTAGAATTAACTGTTCGTTCTGCAAATTGTTTAAAAACTGAATCAATTCATTTGATTGGTGATTTAGTACAACGAACTGAAGTAGAATTATTAAAAACTCCAAATCTAGGAAAAAAATCTTTAACAGAAATAAAAGATATTTTAGCATCTAGAGGTTTATCGTTAGGCATGAGATTAGATAATTGGCCTCCAATTATAAAAAATAATAAACAAGAACAATCATAAATAATTAATTTTTTAATTAAGGAAAAAAAATGCGTCATCGTAAAACAGGCCGTTATTTTAATAAAAATAGCTCACACCGTAGTGCAATGTTATTTAATATGGTTAATTCATTAATTAATAATGAAATTATTAAAACTACTTTAATGAAAGCTAAAGAACTTAGAAAAATAATAGAACCTATGATTACCATTGCTAAAAAAAATACCATTTCTAATAAAAGATTAATAAGATCTAAAATAAGTAATAAAATTAATATTATTAAACTTTTTAATATTATTGCTCCTAAATTTAAAAATAGATTAGGTGGATATACACGTATAATAAAATGTGGTTTTCGTAATGGAGATAAAGCACCTATGGCATATATAGAATTAATAGAAAGAAAAATAATTCTAAAAAATAAAAATATTAAATAATAATAGTATCTCTTTTAAAAAGATTTTTATACTGATTAAGATTTAAAAAATTTTGAATATTCATTTGTTTTTTCCCGTTAGGTTGAATAATTTGAATATTTAAAATTCCATTTATAGTATTTATTTGTATACCATATCTATTAATTAATAATATTGTACCAGGTACTTTAGTTGCATAATTACTATTAAAACTATTAATAACTTCTGCTTGCCATACTTTAAATCTTTGATTTTTTATCATAAAAAAAGTACCTGGTTTAGGATTAAAAGCACGAACCATACATTCTAATTTTTTAGCAGGTAAATTCCAATTTAATTTACATTCTATTTTAGATATTTTTTTTGCATATGTAGGTTTTATCATATTTATGTTTTGAGATTTAAATTTTATTTGTTCTCCTTTTGAAATTTTTTTTAAAATAAATAATAAACCTTGTAATCCTAATACAGCTAGTTTTTTATATAATGATCCGTATGTATCATAAAGCAAAATATTATATTCTATTTGATAGATAATATCACCTTCATCTAAAAAATTATTTATTTTTATAATACTTATACCTGTTTTTAAATCGTTAGCTAATAATGCCCTTTGTATAGGAGCTGCGCCTCTCCATCTAGGTAATAATGAAGCATGTATATTCATACAAAATAATTTAGGTATATCTAGTATTTTATTAGGTATTAATAAACCATAATCTACCACTATTATAATATCACAATCATAATTAATAAGATTTTTAATTAATTTTAAAGAATTTAAAGATTCTGGTTGTAATATATTAATTTTATATTTTATTGCTAATTTTTTTACAGAATTAAAAGTTAATTTATATCCTCTATTAGCATAAGTATCTGGTTTAGTAATAACACAAGATATTGTATAAATATTATTTATTAAACCTTTTAAATGATAAGCAGCAAATTTTGAAGTACCTATAAAAATAATTTTTATTTTTTTTTTCATTTTATATAATTCTGTTTTTTTAAAAACATTATTTTATGATTAATTTTAATAATTTTATCATAAATTCTTTGATATTTTAAATTTGATAAATAATCAATAAATAAAATTCCATTTAAATGATCAATTTCATGTTGTATACAAAAAGATAATAAATTACTTGCTTCTATTTCAATAATTTCATTCATTAAATTTTTAGCTTGAACTTTTATTGTTTTAGATCTTAAAACAAAATATTTTTGTTTTATAGGTATAGATAAACATCCTTCTTTACTATGAATTTTTGATTTATTAAATTCTATTATTTTAGGATTAATAAGAATAATAGGATTATTTTTTTTTTTAGTTATATCAATTACTATAATTCTTTTATTTATTCCTATTTGTGTAGCTGCTAAACCAATACCGTTATAATAATACATAGTTTTAAGCATACTATTGCCTAATAATTTAATATCATTATTAATATTTTTAATTGATTCAGCTATATTTCTTAATTTTTTATTAGGAAAATATAATAATTTAAGTATAGACATATTTTATATCTTTTTTTAAAAATAATTTTTATAAACTAATAGAATTTTTAATTTTTAATATATTTATATTATTAATATATAATTCATTTACAACTTTATCAAATAATTTATAAAAAAATTATGAATATAAAAATTTTTATTAATGCATTAAAAATGGGTAAAATAATAGCTTATCCAACTGAATCTGTTTTTGGTTTAGGATGTGATCCAGATAATGAAAAAGCAGTAAATAAATTATTAAAAATAAAAAAACGTAGTATCAAAAAGGGATTAATTTTAATTGCATCACAGTATAATCAATTGTTAAAATATATAAATGAAAAAAAAATTCTTAAAAATCAAAAAAAAAAAATTTTATCTACCTGGCCTGGTATTATTACCTGGATTATGCCTATTACAACAAATACTCCTTATTGGTTAACTGGAAATTTTAATTCTATAGCAGTTCGTGTAACTAATCATTATTTAACAAGTCAATTATGTAATGCTTTTGGAAAACCTATTGTTTCTACTAGTGCTAATATTACAGGTAAAAAACCTTGTTTAACATATCAAGATGTATTATATCATTTTTATGATATTAAAGAACATATTTTAATTTTAAATGGAAAAACAGGAGGTTATTTAAAACCATCAGAAATTAGAGATAGTTTTACAAATTTAGTTATACGTAAAGGATAAATATGAAAATATTTGCAGTATTTGGTAACCCGATAAAACATAGTAAATCTCCAATTATTCATCAATTATTTGCAAAACAAACAGGAGTATTACAAAATTATAAAAAAATTTGTGTACCAATAAATGGTTTTTATAAAATTTTTTTTTCTTTTTTTAAAAATGGAGGAATAGGAGCAAATATTACAATCCCTTTTAAAAAAAAGGCATATAAATTATGTGATATTTTAACAGAAAGAGCTAAATATTCTGGTGTTATAAATACAGTAAAAATTATTAATTCAAAAACAATTTTAGGTGATAATACTGATGGTATTGGTTTATTAAAAGATTTACAAAATTTAAAATTTATTAATCCTAAAAGTAATATTTTATTAATAGGTGCTGGAGGAGCAGCTCAAGGAATTATATATCCATTAATTAAATTTGGTTGTAATATCACAATTATTAATCGTACTTACGAAAATACTAAAAAAATTATTAAATTTTTTAAAAATGTAAAAAAGATTAATTCTTTTAAATTAGAAGATTTATTTTTATTCCATAATAAATTTAAATATCATTTAATTATTAATGCTACATCTAGCAGTATGAAAGGAAATATTCCGAATATTCCTTCTTCAATTATCAATCCTGATATTTTTTGTTATGATCTTTTTTATAATTTTAATAAGACACCATTTTTAAAATGGTGTCTTATTCATGGAGCAAAAAAGATATCAGACGGTATTGGGATGTTAATTGAACAAGCAGCATATTCTTTTTATTTATGGCATGGTATTATGCCAAATACTAAAATAATAATTAAAAAATATAAAAAATATATTTAATAAATATATTTTATATTAAAGGATTTTGAATGTCTTATAAATTACCTAGTTTATTGTATGAATATTCTGATTTAGAACCATTTTTTGATACAAAAACAATGGAAATACATCATCAAAAACATCATCAAAATTATATTAATAATACAAATTTAATACTTAATAAAAATAATATAAAAGATATTAAAATTAATAAATTAATAGCTAATTTAGATAAATTATCAATTCCTTCTTCACAAAAAAATTTTTTACGTAATAATGCTGGAGGTCATGCTAATCATAGTTTTTTTTGGAAAATATTAAAAAAAAATACTCAACCAAATAATATTATTTTAAATATTTTAAAAAAAGAATTTAGTAATTTAGAAAATTTTAAAAAAAGGTTCGAAAAAAAAGCCTTAAATTTTTTTGGATCTGGATGGATTTGGTTAGTTAAAAAAAAAAATATATTAAAAATAATTACAACAATAAATCAAGATAATCCATTAATGAATAATAATGATATTTCCATAGATATACCTATTATAGGATTAGATTTATGGGAACATGCATATTATTTAAAATATCAAAATCAAAAAAATTTATATCTTAAAGCTTTTTGGAATGTTTTAAATTGGGATAAAATTACACAATTATTATTAGATAAATAATTATTTATGATGTATTTTATTTTTCTATAAAATACATCATTTTTAAAAAAAAATAAATTTTTTTAAAATTTATATAATTAAATATCTGTTATTAAATTAAAAATATTATATTTTCTAGATTAGAAATTAAAAATTTATTTAAAATTTACATAAATAATTATTAATTATCTTAGGTGTTAACTTTAAATAAGATTTTTACATATATATATTTTTTTTAAAAGTAAAAATTTAGATATTGATAAAAAATTACAATTATTTGATAACTTTTTATATATAAAAAGCAAAATTTTTATATTAGATAATAAAAAATTAAATAATATTTTTTATAATCATTATAGTTTTAACATATATTTTATTTTTTTTTAGTTAAGTATTAAGTGTTATTTTTATTAAAAATTTTTATGATATTAATTTTAATCATATATATATTAACGTCTTTAACATACTTATGTTACATATTTTATAAATCTTTAATTTTATTTATATTAAAACTAAAAATATTTATAATATATCTAATATATTATATTATTTAATAATTTTGTTGTAATTTTTTAATTATAAAAATAATATTATTAATTTTGACTATAAATATTTTATTTTTTATTATTATTTTATATTTATTTTTTTTAACTAAAAAAAGATGTGAATTACATAATTAAAAAATAAAGATTTTATATTTAAGTATTTTTAATATAAAAATTTTATTCAGCTATTTGTTTAGCACGTATTTCTGCTAATGTTTTACAATCAATACATAAATTAGCAGTTGGATGTGCTTCTAATCTTTTTAATCCAATTTCAATTTCACAACAATCACAATAACCAAAATTTTTGGTATTAAATTTTTTTAATGTTATTTCTATTTTTTTGATTAATTTTCTTTCTCTATCTCTATTTCGTAGTTCTAAACTAAATTCCTCTTCTTGAGAAGCTCTATCTATGGGATCTGGAAAATTAGATGTTTCATCTTTTATATAGGATACTGTATTATTAAATTTATCATTTATTTTATTTTTCCATGATTCTAAAATCTTTTTAAAATGTGATAATTGTTTTTTATTCATATATTTTTCATTAGGTTTTAATTGATATGGTGATACTCCTGCAAGAGATAAAATATTTAAAGATGATAAAAAATTATTACTTTTTTTCATATATTCTCCAATTATTTATTAAATAAAAAATATTTTTTAGATAAGAAAAAATTAAAATTTTAATTATTAAAAAAAATATAAATTTTTTTTTAAAATTTATTATTAATACATAAATAATAATATTTTATAATAATATTATATATATTTATACTAATTTTTTATATTTTTAATATATATTATTTATAATCTTGTAATATAATTATTATTAATATATAATAAAATAAAATTTTAATTTAATTAAAATTAACCTATTATACAATCAAAATATTTTAATTATTTTATAAAAAAATAATTAAATATAATATCCATACAGGAATATTAAATTCATGCAACATAAGACTAATGTTTTAATACATTTAAATGATAAAAATTTTCAATCTGAAATAAAAAAAAAAAAATTAGTTTTGGTTGATTTTTGGGCAGAATGGTGTAATCCATGTAAAATATTTTCTGAAGTTTTAGAAAAAGTATGTTATAAATATGAAAATATAATTTTTACTAAATTAAATATTGAAAAATATAAGAATATTGCAGAACAATATAATATTCGTAGTATACCAACAGTTTTATTATTTAAAAACGGGGAAGTTATTGATAAAATAATTGGATCCATAAATCTAACACAATTAGAAAATTTTTTAAATAAACATTTAAAATAAATGTATTTATATATTTACCTTTTTAAAAAAAGAAAAAAGATATAATTATTCGTATTTTATTAATAAATAATAAAATTATTATATTTTTTAAATTTTATATAAATATTTAAGAATTATTCAAAGTTTAAGACCTCACCATTATGAATCTTACCGAATTAAAAAATAAACCAATATCTGAATTAATAGATTTAGGTGAAAATATTTATCTAGAAAATTTAGCTAGAATGCGGAAACAAGATATTATTTTTACTATATTAAAACAACATTCCAAAAGTGGAGAAGATATTTTTGGTGATGGAGTATTAGAAATATTACAAGATGGATTTGGATTTTTACGTTCTTCTGATAGTTCTTACTTAGCAGGTCCTGATGATATTTATGTATCTCCAAGTCAAATTAGACGTTTTAATTTACGTACAGGTGATACTATTTCTGGTAAAATACGTCCTCCTAAAGAAGGAGAAAGGTATTTTGCATTATTAAAGGTAAATCAAGTAAATTTTGATAAACCAGAAAATGCTAGGAGTAAAATTCTTTTTGAAAATTTAACCCCATTACATGCAAATTCTAGATTAAGCATGGAAAGAGGTAATGGTTCAACTGAAGATTTAACAGCACGTGTTTTAGATTTAGCTTCACCCATAGGTAGAGGGCAGAGAGGTTTAATAGTAGCTCCCCCTAAAGCAGGAAAAACTATGTTATTACAAAATATAGCCCAAAGTATAGCATATAATCATCCTGATTGTGTATTAATAGTTTTACTCATTGATGAACGCCCGGAAGAAGTTACTGAAATGCAAAGATTAGTTAAAGGAGAAGTAATAGCTTCAACTTTTGATGAACCTCCATCTAGACACGTTCAAGTATCTGAAATGGTTATTGAAAAGGCTAAAAGATTAGTAGAACATAAAAAAGATGTTATTATTTTATTAGATTCTATGACACGTTTAGCTAGAGCATATAATACAGTTGCTCCAGCATCTGGAAAAGTTTTAACTGGAGGGGTTGATGCAAATGCATTACATCGTCCTAAACGTTTTTTTGGAGCGGCAAGAAATGTTGAAGAAGGAGGTAGTTTAACAATTATAGCTACAGCATTAATTGATACAGGATCAAAAATGGACGATGTTATTTATGAAGAATTTAAAGGAACCGGAAATATGGAATTACATTTATCACGTAAAATTGCAGAAAAAAGAGTTTTCCCAGCTATAGATTATAATAGATCTGGAACTAGAAAAGAGGAATTATTAAGTTCTCAAGAAGAATTACAAAGAATGTGGATTTTAAGAAAAATAATTCATCCTATGAATGAAATAGATGCAATGGAATTTTTAATAAATAAATTATCAATGACAAAAACTAATAATGATTTTTTTGATATGATGAAAAGATCTTAATATTATTATATTTATATTTTTTATCAAAAATTATATTAAATTAAATTAATTAATATATGTTATTATTTATAAATATAAAAATTATTAAAAATTTTTTATAAAAAAACTAGACATTAAAGAAATGAATTTGTATTATTAGTATAATAATATACTGCACCCGTAGCTCAGTAGGATAGAGTACTGTTTTCCGAAAACAGAGGTCTCAGGTTCAATTCCTGTCGGGTGCAAAATTATAGGATTTATTATTACAATTTTAAATTAATTTTAATGGTGGTTATAGCTCAGTTGGTAGAGCACTGGATTGTGGTTCCGGTTGTCATGGGTTCGATTCCCATTAACCACCCAAAATAAATATTTATACGGCGAGTAGCGCAGCTTGGTAGCGCAACTGGTTTGGGACCAGTGGGTCGGAGGTTCAAATCCTCTCTCGCCGATATTTTTTTATAATTTAGAAATTAAATAATAATATTATTTTTCATAACATATTTTTTTATATCATTAATAGTAATTAATATCATTTTATTTTTTTTTGCAAAAGATATGGTATCAAATATTTTTGCCATAGATCCATCTCTATTTGTTAATTCACATAATACTCCAGTAGGTTTCATTTTAGCAATCTTTAATAAATCTATTGTAGCTTCAGTATGTCCCTCTCTGTTTAATAATCCCCCATTCACAGCCATTAGGGGAAAAACATGCCCAGGTTTATTTAAATCTTCAGGAACAACATTATTTGAAATAGCTGTTTTAATAGTTGTATATCTATCCTTTGCCGATACTCCAGTAGAAATACCTTTTGCTGCTTCAATTGAAACTGTAAATCCTGTTTTATAAATACTGGTATTTTTTTTTACCATCATAGGTAATTTTAATTTTTTACGTAAATTTTCTGTAATACATAAACAAATAATTCCACTACCATATCTAATAGAAAAAGCTATATTTGATACAGAAATATTTTCTGCTGCAAATACTATATCACTTTCATTTTCTCTTTTTTTATCATCTAAAATTAAAATACCACATCCTTTTTTTAAAGAAGAAATAGCATTTTTAATACGTATTTTATAATTACCAAACTCTGTATCAAGTATATTCATAAATAATATTTTTTTTTGTAATTTAATAGTATTATATATTATTTTTAATAAATAAATTTTCTTTAAAAAAATACAAATACTATAATAATAGTAGTACGATAATTTATTATATTGGTAATAAAATAAAATATCATTTTAAGGAGTAATAAATTGAAAATTTATTTAGTAGGTGGAGCTATACGTGATGATCTTTTAAATATAAAAGTAACTGATAAAGACTGGGTTGTTGTCGGATCAAATATTAATTTAATGTTAAAATTAGGTTTTAAGTTAGTTGGTAAAGATTTTCCTGTTTTTTTACATCCAAAAACTCATGAAGAATATGCATTGGCTAGAACAGAATATAAATTTGGACATGGGTATAAAGGATTTAAATATTGTGCATCTTCTAAAGTTACTCTTAAAGAAGATTTACTACGTAGAGATCTTACTATTAATGCTATTGCAAAAGACGAATTAGGAAATTTTTATGATCCATATAATGGATTACAAGATATTAAAAATCGTTTATTAAAACATGTTTCCTCATCTTTTCAAGATGATCCATTAAGAGTATTACGTGTAGCTAGATTTGCTGCAAAATTAAAATATTTAAATTTTCGTATTGATGATAATACATTAAAATTAATGAAAATTATGAGTCATTCAGGAGAATTATCTTATTTAAAACCAGAAAGAATTTGGAAAGAAACATATAATGCTTTACAATCAACACACCCTCAAGTATTTTTTAAAGTCTTAAAAAAATGTAATGCGTTATCTATTATTTTCCCAGAAATAAATGCATTATATGGTATCCCAGCTCCATTAAAATGGCATCCAGAAATAGATACAGGTATACATACTATGTTAACATTAAAAATAATATCTAAACTTACAAATAATGTATCAACCAGATTTGCAACATTATGTCATGATATAGGAAAAGGATTAACTCCTAAAAAATTATGGCCAAGACATCCTGGACATGGAGAAGCTGGAATACCTCTAATTAAAAAATTATGTGATAGATTAAAAATTCCTAGTAATTTTAAAAAAATATCTATATTAGCTGCTAGAATACATGATATTATTCATAATATATATAATCAAAAACCTGAAGATATATTAAATATATATAATATAATTGATGCTTGGAGAAAACCTGAAAGAGTACAACAAATGGCTTTTATTAGTGAAGCAGATGCAAGGGGTAGATTAACATTAGAGTCTATTGAATATAAACAAGGAAAATATTTTATTAATATGTATAAATATATTTCTAAATTAAATATAAAAAATATATTAAATAATAATAATTTAAAAGGATATAATATAAATAAAAAAATTCAATCTGAAAGGATAAAATTAATAAAATATTTTCTAAAAATGGAAAATTAAAAATATTTTTATAAAAAATAATTAGTTTAAAAATAATAATAATATTATTATTAAAAATAAACGATATAAAATAAACCATTTAAAAGCAATGTTATTTATAATATAAATAAATTTTTTAATAATAATTAAACTAATAAAAAATGAAATTAAAAAACCAATAAAAAATATTTTTATATTATAAAAATTTATTATTGTATAATTTTTATATAATTCTAATAAATTAGCTCCAAAAATAATAGGAATTGATATAATAAAACAAAATTTAGTTGCAACAGTACGTTTTATCCCAAGCAATAAACTAATTGATAATGTTGCTCCTAATCTTGAAACTCCTGGTAATAAAGCTAAACATTGAAAACATCCAATAAAAAAATTATTTATATATGATATATAATCAATACTGTTAATTTTATATTTTATTGGCTTAAACTTTTCAGAAATATATAGTAATATACTACCAATTAATAATCCATAAATAATATAATTAATATTATTTATCATTTTAATATTTTTATAAAAAATTAATCCAATAAATATTATTGGTAACATAGATATAAATATATGGAAAATATTTGTTTTTTTTTTAAAAAAAAAATTATATTTTATTGTATTAGATATAATTTTTATAATTTTATGCCAAAAAAATATTAATATTGCTAATGAAGATCCTAATTGGATAATAATTTTAAAAAATTTAAAATTATTATTTTCTATAATATTTAATATTTTAGAAAAAATAATAATATGAGCATTTGAAGATATCGGTAGAAATTCTGTTAAACCTTGTATAATACTAAGTATTATACAAGAAAAATAATTTAATAACATTATTATTATTCTCAAATAAATCAAAAAAAAATATTTTAATTATTATATTTTTATAAAATCTTTTTATAAAACTTAAATTTTATCTTCTAAAGATAATTTAGAATTTATACTAATATCATTTAGTACATATTTATTTTTTTTTGAAAAAAATTTTTTTGCTCCAACATAAGCAATCATCGCTGCATTATCAGTACATAATTTTTTATTACTATAAAATAATTTTATATTATTTTTTTTTAAATTTTTATAAAAAAATTTTCTTAATTTTTGATTTGAACTAACTCCACCTGCAATTACCAATTGATTAATATTATATTTTTTTAAAGCCCATAAACTTTTAATATAAAGAGTTTCTATGACAGCATCTTCTAATCCGCAAGCAATATCTGCTTTAATTTTAAAATTATTTAAATTTTGTTTTTTTATAAAATTTGTTACAAAAGTTTTTAATCCAGAAAAACTAAAATTTAAATTATTTTTTTTTAACGTCATAGGTCTGGGAAAAAAAAATTTTTTTTTAGTTCCATATTTTGATAATTTAAACAAATTTTTACCTCCAGGATAATCTAATCCTAATAATTTAGATATTTTATCTAAAGTTTCTCCTACTGCATCATCTATATTTGTTCCTAATATTTTATATTTTCCAAATTTATATGTATAAATTAATTGAGTATGCCCACCTGATATTAATAACCCTATAAAAGGTAAAATTGGTTTTTTTTTTTGTAACATAATTGAAAATAGATGTCCTTCCATATGATTTACTGGAATAACAGGAATATTTAAAGAAAAAGCTAAAGTATGGGAAATAATTGCTCCTATTATTAAAGAATTTATTTGTCCTGGTCCTGAAGTATAAGCAATTGCATTAATATCATTTAATTTTTTTTTTATTTTTATTAATGATTTTTTAATTAAAGGAATAATTTTTTTTAAATGATTTCTTGCCGCTAATTCAGGTACAACACCTCCATATTTAGAATGGATTTTTTGCGTATAAATATTATTACATAATATCCCTATACTTTTAGTATAAATTGCTACTGCTGTATCATCACATGAGGTTTCTATACCCATTATAATCATTTTTAATCTTCTATTAATTAGTTAATTAATTATTCTTAAATTTAAATAATATAAAAAAATTATTTATATATTTTTTATTATATACTATAATGATTTATTATTATAAAAAATAAATAAATATAGAATAAGGTTTCATATATGCCAATTATAAAAGTACGTGATAATGAACCATTTGATTTAGCTTTAAGACGTTTTAAACGTTCATGTGAAAAAGCAGGTATTTTAGCTGAAGTAAGACGTAGAGAATTTTATGAAAAACCAACAACTGAAAGAAAAAGAGCTAAAGCTTCTGCAATTAAAAGACATGCAAAAAAAATATCTAGAGAAAATGCTAAAAGGGTACGTTTATATTAGGATTGTTATTTTTTATAAAAAATAATAAATTACGAAAAATTATTTTATGGTTAGATATATACCTCGTTTATTTATTAATAATTTATTAGATCAAGTTGATATTGTATATTTAATTAAAAATAAAATTAAATTAAAAAAAAAAGGAAAAAATTTTTTTGGTATTTGTCCTTTTCATTTAGAAAAAAATCCTTCATTTGTAGTTAATTCTATAAAACAGTTATATCATTGTTTTGGATGTGGTTTGCATGGTAATATTATTGATTTTGTTATGAAATATGATAATTTATCTTTTCTTGAAAGTATAGAATCAATAGCAAACACATTTAATATTCCTATTATTTATAATAATCAATCTAATATTTTACAAAAAATATTTCAAAAAAATAGAATTTATTATAAATTAATTTATAATTTAAGTATTTTTTATAATAATTCTTTATTAACTTCATTAGGTAAAGAAGCATATTCATATTTGTTAAATAGAGGATTAAATTTATATATTATAAAATATTTTTCTATTGGATTTTCTCCTTTACATTGGCAAAAAAAAATTTTAAATAATAAAAAAGTTATAAAAATTTTATATGAAAAATTAGGTATTTTAAAAAAAAATACTAGAAGTAATAATTTTTATGATATTTTTTATAATCGAATTATATTTCCAATTAAAAATATAAAAGGATTTATTATTGGATTTGGGGGGAGAGTTTTTAATAATATTAATCCTAAATATTTAAATTCTTCAGAAAATAATATTTTTCATAAAAGTAAAGAATTATATGGGTTATATGAAACTAAAAAAGAAAATAATATTATAAAAAAAATATTAATAGTAGAAGGATATATTGATGTTATCAGTTTATTTCAATTTAATATAAAATATGCAGTAGCTATATTAGGAACTACTATTACTAATATTCATATAAAAAAATTATTTAGTATAACAAATAAAATTATTTTTTGTTTTGATGGAGATAAAGCGGGTATAGCAGCACAATGGAAATCTTTAAAAATTAGTTTACCCCATTTAGTTAATGGGAAAGAAATAAAATTTATAATTTTACCTAATGGAGAAGATCCTGATAGTTTAATTAGAAAAGAAGGACAAATTCTCTTTGAGAAGAGAATTAAAAATAATTTATCATTTTCAAAATTTTTTTTTAAACAATTACTTTCAAAAAATTTATTTTCTTCTTGTGAAGAAAAAACAAATTTTATTTATAAAGCTTTATCATTTATTAAATTAATTCCTGATTATTTTTTTCAAATAAATTTAATTAAAAAATTAGGAGAAAAAACAGGCATTTTAAATCTTGTAGACATATATAATTCATTAAAATTAAAAAAAAAAATAGTTATACATAATAATTTTAAAAAAACTACTATTCGTATATTATTAAGTGTATTAATACAGAATCCTAAATTAATTAAATTTGTCCCAAAATTAAAATTTTTTAAAAGTTCAAATATTAATGGATTAGTTTTTTTAATAAAATTTGTAAATTTTTATAAAAACAAAGATATAACAACAGTTAATATATTAGAACAATATAGAGGAACAAAATTAAAAAAAATTCTTGAAATTTTAGTAACATGGAACCATATGATTCCTGATAATAAAATAGAAAAATTTTTTATAAATTTAATAAACAAATTAAAAATAAATATTTTAGAAGATAGGATTGATTATTTAATATCTTTAGATAGAAGAAAGGGATTAAATTATAAAAAAAAAAAAGAATTATGGTCTTTAAATCAAATATTAATTAAAAAAAAATAATTTGAAAAATTTAATAAAATATAATTAAAATATTATTAATAATAAATAAAATTTTATTTATTAATGAAATAATTTGTTTTAATTTTATTTAATAAAATTTATTTAAATATTAGTAAATAAAAGTATGGAACTATTTATGGATCATAACTCAAAATCACAGCTTAAAATTCTTATAACACTTGGGAAAGAAAAAGGTTATTTAACTTATTCTGAAGTTAATGATCATTTACCTGATAATATTATTAATTCTGATCAAATAAAAAATATTATTCAAATGATAAATGACATGGGGATCCAGGTAATGGAAGAAGCTCCTGATAATGATGATTTAATATTAAATAATAGTACAAATAATTTAACAGCATCAGAAGATGCGGTACAAGTATTATCTAATGTAGAATCAGAAATGGGGAAAACTACAGATCCAGTGCGTATATATATGCGAGAAATGGGAACTGTTGAACTCCTAACAAGAGAAGGAGAAATAAATATAGCTAAACGGATAGAAGAAGGTATTAATCAAATACAATATTCTATAGCAGGATATCCTTATACGATTGAATATTTATTAAATAAATATAATAAAGTTAAATCTGGTGATATTCGTTTAACAGATATAATACATGGTTTTATTAATTATGATATTAAAGAAAAAATTATATCTTCTTCTAATCATCAAGAATTATCTAATAATATCCAAACAGAAAATAATGAAAATATTATAGATTTTAATTTAGCTAAAGAAAAATTTTTAGAATTAGAAAAACAATATTATATCACATTAATTTTTATTAAAAAAAAAGGTAGAAATCATCATCAATCATTAATTGAATTAAAAAATCTTGCAGAAATTTTTAAAAAATTTCGTTTAGTATCAAAAGAATTTAATTATTTAGTATCTAAAATACGTTCTATAATGTTTCATATACGTATAGAAGAATGTAATATTATAAAAATATGCCTTAAAAAATATAATATATCAAAAAAAAAATTTGTACATATATTTCGTAATAATGAAACTAATAAAGATTTTTTTTTTAAAAAATTGAAAAATTTTAAATTAAAAAATCAATTTTATTTACATAATGAAACCAATTTTTTTAATAAAATAAATAAAAGTATTATAAAATTAATTAATATTGAAAAAAAAACAGGATTAACAATTAGAGAAATTAGAGATATTAATAAAAAAATTTCTAGGGGAGAATTAAAAGCACAAAGAGCAAAAAAAGAAATGATAGAAGCTAATTTAAGATTAGTTATTTCTATTGCTAAAAAATATACAAATAGAGGTTTACAATTTCTTGATTTAATTCAAGAAGGTAATATAGGCTTAATGAAAGCAGTTGATAAATTTGAATATAGAAGAGGGTATAAATTTTCTACATATGCCACATGGTGGATTAGACAAGCTATAACAAGATCTATTGCTGATCAAGCTAGAACAATAAGAATTCCTGTACACATGATTGAAACTATAAATAAACTTAATAGAGTTTCTAGAAAAATTTTACAAGAGTTAGGAAGAGAACCTACTCCTGAAGAATTATCTGAATATATGCTTATTCCTGAAGATAAAATTAGAAAAGTATTAAAAATAGCTAAAGAACCAATTTCAATGGAAACACCTATAGGTGATGATGATGAATCACATTTAAGCGATTTTATTGAAGATAATAGTTTAGAATTACCATTAGATTCAGCAACTTCAGAAAGTTTAAAAACAGCAACATATAATATTTTATCTAGTCTCACACCTAGAGAAGCTAAGGTATTAAGAATGAGGTTTGGGATTGATATGAATTCTGATCATACTTTAGAAGAAGTTGGTAAACAATTTGATGTAACTAGAGAAAGAATTAGACAAATAGAAGCAAAAGCATTAAGAAAATTACGTCATCCTAGCCGATCCGAAATATTAAAAAGTTTTTTAGATAATTAAAAAATAATAAAATAAATTTTGATATAGTTAAGCAACTATAAGTTTATAATTACTTAACTATATCAAATTTATATATTTTTAAATATACTTTTTTCTTCTTTACGCAGAGTTAAAATTTTTTTTCCTATATTAGTAATAAGTATAGTATGCTCATATTGGGCTGAATTAGTTTTATCTTTAGTTCTAACGGTCCAATTATCGTTAGCTAAATATACATCATGATGTCCTATATTTATCATAGGTTCAATAGTAAATACCATCCCAGGTTTTAATAAAATTCCATAATCATATGCTTCATAATGTAAAATTTGTGGATCCTCATGAAAATTTTTTCCTATA